>JAUZRN010000011.1:90000-144853 GCA_030950375.1 Rhodothermus sp.
CAAAATGCACTCAGGAAATCTGGGGGTCGATAATGCACAATGCCTCCCGCAGATATCCCGGAATCCCTTCACAAGCGCAACCGTGAGCAGCTGTTCGTTAATGCTGCCAGCAGAGTATCGTGGCGCCAAGTGTGAAAAATTGGTTTTTATGACAAATTAAGATTGATTAGTATTAAATACGATTTATCTTATCCATGGTGTTCATCGAAAACTGTAGGAGCCATGGAAACGCGCTCACCCCAACCGACGCCCTGGCCACAGCAACTCTACGATAATCCCTGGCTGCTGGCCGGGGCCGCCATCGTGTTTTTTGTGCTTTCCTACATCGTCTGGGGAGTGATTGATCTGCTCACTATCCCAACAGGAGGGACGACGCCATGAGCTCGCCACTAAAACCCCTGGAAGGAAACTGGTGGGCCATTCCCGCCAGTCGACACGAAAAGATCTGGCTCTGGATCAGCGTGGTATGGGGCCTGATTCTTTTTGGCTGGATGGTCGGATGGAGCTTTTTCGGTGCGCAGAACCAGCATGGCCCTACCTACCGCATTGAGCCGGCCGCCTATCGGGCCAAGCTTGCCGCCTACCGCGAAGTCAGCACGGTGACCGAACAAGGTCTGCGCCCTGCGGGCGAGGACGTATACATCGCGGCCATGCGGTACGGCTTCGATGGTCTGCCGGTGATCCTGAAGGCCGGCAAAACTTATCGGCTGCACCTGACCAGTTACGATGTACAGCACGGGCTTTCCATTCGGCCTGAACACGCGCTCAGTAAGCAGGTCACGTTCCAGTTACTGCCTGGTTATGAGTGGGTGATCCCCATGCGTTTCGATGAGCCGGGCGTCTATCACGTGGTCTGCAACGAGTTCTGCGGCATCGGGCATCGCACCATGCATGGAATCTTTATCGTGGAGGAATGAGCTATGGCTGGCCTGCTACTATCGGGAACCTATGATGCTGAAGGCTTCCGGACGTGCTCGGTCACGGGCCTTCGCATTCATCGGGACGTGGAACGCTACGTGAAGCTGTTTGCCCTCACGGCTGTCGTGGCGCTGCTGATCGGTGGCCTCTCGGCCATCTTTGTTGCCCTCACGCGCTGGGAGGTGATTGGTCTGGCCGATCCTCCGGCCTTTTACAAGTGGCTCAGCATCCATGCCTGGAATCTGTTGATTTTCTGGATGGTCTTTATGGAAGTGGCCATCCTGTACATTGGCGGACCGTTAGTGCTGGGCCGGCCGCTTCCAACACCCAAGCTGGCCGGGGTTGGCTACTTTCTCATGTTGGGGGCGGCCTTGATGATCAATCATGCCATTGCCACCACGGAAGCCCCCGACAGTGCGCCGCTGCTAACTTCGTACGCCCCGCTGCCCTCGCCGCCCCTGTTTTATCTCGGGGTGATTCTGTTTATCCTGGGGGTTATCATTGCGGCGCTGCCGTTCTTTATTACAATCTGGCAGGAAAAGCAGGAACATCCCCATCGGACGCTTCCACTGGTCAGCTTCGGGGCGTTCATTACGTCCATCATCGCTCTGGAAGCCCTGCTCGGAGGACTGATCACCTACATTCCCACGTTCCTCTGGCGCATCGGGGTAGTGGAACACATCGATGCCGCCTGGTACCGACAGATGTACTGGATTATCGGTCATGGAAGTCAGCAGATTAATCTGGCGGCCATGATCACAGTCTGGTACTTCCTGACGCATGTAGTAGGCGGGGCCGAGGTGGTCAGCGAAAAGCTATCGCGGACGGCTTTCATTCTGTATCTGTTCTTCATCAACATGGGAGCAGCCCATCATCTGCTAGCCGATCCGGGCGTCCATATGAGCTGGAAGCACTGGAACACATCTTATGCCGTCTATGGCGCCGTGCTGGCCAGCATGATTCACGCTTTTGCCATCCCGGCCGGCCTGGAAGCCGGACGTCGCAAGCGTGGATTTGGACGTCAGGGCCTCTTTGGCTGGCTCTGGTCAGCGCCCTGGGGCAACCCGGTCTTTTCCGCCACTGTGCTGGGAATCATCATGTTTGGTTTTATCGGCGGCATTTCGGGTGTGGTGATGGGGCAAACGCAGCTGAACCTGACCTGGCACAACACGCTGGGCGTGCCCGGCCATTTTCATGGAACTGTCGTGCTGGGGACCACGCTGACCTTCATGGCCCTGGTGTACTTTGCCCTGCCGGTCCTGTTCAATCGGGACCTGGCTTTCAAACCACTGGCCCGCATTCAACCCTACGTCTATGCCCTGACGATGGGATTGGCCACTATTATGATGATCTACCTGGGCGTGCTCTATGGTGTGCCCCGGCGGCATCCATCGGTGATGAGTTTTCCGGGTACCGATTTCAGCTTCGCCGCTGCTTCGCCTCTGTTCGCTATCTTCGGAGTGGCGGCCATCCTGGCCCTCATCGCCGGCGCCAGCTTTCTGCTGGTGGCTGTGGGATCGCTGCTTTTCGGGAAGCGGATTGACAACCCGGCCCTGGTAATGCCCCCGTTAATTTCCGGCGGAAGCGATGACAAGCCAATTCATACGTACTCGATGCAGGGCACGCTTACGTTGACGCTCATTTTCTTGGCGGTCTTTGCCGCCATCTACATCGTAAACTGGTATCTGCTGGGTCGCTTGTGGGCCATCGGCTAAAAGCATGCAGGGAGATAGGCATGAAAGAGCTGGCCCTGAAAAATCATAAGCGTGCTCACCTTCGTAACGGGGCGGTCGAGTCCCCGTCGATCCTGCCGGCAGGATGGCGGGGGCTCGGCCGGGGGCAGCAACTCTGGCGCTTCATCAAGAGCATTTATTACGCCAGCAGTCCAGGTTGGCAGTTGCTTAAAAGCGGTGCGCTGTTTTTCTTTGGATTCTTCTGCTGGGCTGTCGGGAATCTGCTGCACGCGTACCTGCCCGAGGTCTACTGGCCCCACCTGCTGACCGTGTATGGTGCGTTGCTTTTCTGGTTTGGGCCCCTGACGCATCTGGTTTTTGTGCCCCGTCTGATACCCTGGCTGCGTCGCCAGCGTCAGCATCGCTTCCTTCACTGGCTGGGCGGTCACTTTACCGTGACGATGTTTACCCTGTTTTTTACCATGGTGGCGTGGCTCAGCCTGGACCCACCAGACTTTATGGTGCTGGACGTTGAGGGACGCCTGCACCACACGGCAGTCGTTCAGGCCACTGCAGAACCTGCGGCCCAGCTTCCGGACTTGAATTGTCAGCGCGCAGAGGGACAGATCACCTGCTTGCTGACGCACGTACCGGACGCCGTCGCACGCGTTGAGGTCACCTCGGGAACCCATCGGCTGCTGCAACTCGAACGACCGACCGTCGCCTTTACGCTTTCGGAGCAGGAGCTGGCCGAGGTGCTGGGACAACGTGAGTTTCGCGTGACGCTCTATGACCGCCAGGGACGCCCGCTACGCGAGTTTGTACGCACTACAGCATTTCTCTAAGGCGAAAGGGACCCCCTCCTCAGCCCGATTTCTCACCACTGTCCTGAAAGGCCTCCTTTGAGACCGAAGTGCGAACCTCTCGGCCGGCAGGCGGACGGTTCGGACAATTCTCACGTCGGCAGTGTCCATAGAAATTCAGGGAATGGTGGTGAATGTCAAACTGATAGATGTCTGCCACCATTTCCTGAATACTCTGAATACGAGGATCGCAGAACTCGAATAGCTCTCCACAATCCAGGCAGATAAGATGGTCATGCTGCCAGTAGCTGTAGGCCCGCTCGTACTTGGCCTGATTGCCGCCAAACTGATGCTTGACTACCAGATCGCATTCAAGCAGTAATTCCAGGGTGTTATAAACCGTGGCCCGACTTACCCGGGCTCCCTTCTGCTGGAGTCGCAGGTACAGCTCGTCGGCATCAACGTGATCCTTCGTTGAATAGATCGCTTCCAGCACGGCAAACCGTTCCGGTGTCTGTCGCTGTCCACGCTGCTTCAGAAACGCCCGGAAGATATTTTTGACCTCTTCGAGCTGTTGCGGAGAAATCGACATGATTCGCGGCGCTTCAGATGCTCAACGTTTGGAAGAAGAACCGCTGCCTGAAGAGCGGGTTCCGCTATTCTGGAGAAGGCGTTGCACATCTGCCCATATCGTTTCGTGAATCGTCTCGATACGCGCCGTTGCATCCAGGCGCAGAATGCGTTCCGGCTCTTCGGCAGCCAGACGCGCATACGTGGCACGCACGCGCTCGAAAAAGGCAACATCTGCCTGCTCCATACGATCCAGCTTGGTGCTGCGACGGCGGCGATTCAGGGCTATCTCAAGCGGCACATCCAGCCAGTAGGTGCGATGCGGCGTGAATCCTGCCGTCACCCGCAGGTTAAAGTCCCGGAGCCAGTCCAGCTCGACTATCTGGCGTCCACCGCCCTGGTAGGCCGTCGTAGAATCGTAGAATCGATCGCACAGCACAATATAGCCGGCCTGCAGAGCGGGACGGATGCGCTGTATCACCAGCTGACGACGGGCTGCTGAAAACAACAACAATTCGGCAAAGGGCTCAATGTCCAGGCCCGGATCAAGCAGTAGCTGACGAATATGTTCGGACAACTCTGTACCGCCTGGCTCGCGCACCAACAGCGTGCAATAACCGGCGGCTTCCAACCGTTCAGCCAACAGACGCGCCTGGGTGCTTTTTCCACACCCATCAATTCCTTCGAAGCTGATCAGCATAGGCTTAGTTTTTTCAGTTTTTCTGACGATACTAAAGACCGCAGCAGGCCGACTCGAAGTTCTTGCAAATTGTTATGCTGACGCTTAAACTGAGAGGCGCAGCACGTTGGGGGCGAACATTTTCGGGCGGTCTGCTTTAATAGGTTGGCCGGGACACCACAGGGGCGATCCCGGAAATAGACTGAAAGCCTTCGGCGCCTATGAGCTTCTTCGATTTTGGTTTCGACGATGCCGATGACGCACTGGACCCCAGCCACATCGAACAACTGGTAGCGGCTTACGAAGCGCAGGGGGCCTCGGCATATTTCGATTCGGACGCCCTGGAAGAAATTGCTACGTATTACTACGAGCACGGCCGTTTTGAAGAAGCGCTGGGTGTGATCGATCATCTGCTGACGCTGCACCCTGCCGCATCAGATGCCTGGATGCGTCGAGGCATCTTGCTCAGTCACCTGGGCCGGCATGAAGAGGCGCTGGAAGCCTATGAGCGTGCTCTGACATTGAACCCCACCGACTCGGAAACGCTTGTCAATCTGGGCATTACGCTGGATAATCTGGGCCGCTTTGAAGACGCGCTGGCAGCCTACGAGCGTGCGCTCCAGATCGATCCGCTGAACGACGAGATCTTTTACAACCGAGGAATCACGCTGGAGCGTATGGACCGTCTGGAAGAGGCGGTTGAAGCCCTGGAAGAGGCTGCACGGCTCAACCCCGATCATCCCGAGGTCTGGTATGAACTGGGCTATTGTTACGATCGACTTGGGGACGACGAACGCAGCTTAGCTTGTTACGACCGGCACCTGGAGCTGGACCCCTATTCGGCCGATGCCTGGTACAACCGGGGAATTGTGCTTAACCGCATGGGGCGTTACCGTGAGGCCGTCGAGTCATACGATTATGCCATTGCTATCCAGGACGACTTCGGGTCGGCCTACTATAACCGGGGCAATGCGTTGACGAACCTGGGTGACCTGCGGGGCGCCATTGAAAGCTACCAGAAAGTGCTGGAAATTGAGGGCGGAGATGCACCCACCTTCTACAACATCGCTCTGGCCTACGAAGAGCTGCAGGAATATGAAACGGCCATTCGCTACTTCCAGCACGCGCTCGAAGAAGATCCGGCCTATGCAGAAGCCTGGTATGGTCTGGGGTATTGCTACGATGCCCTGGAGCGCTTTGAGGAGGCTGTTGCCTGCATGGAACGAGCTGTCACGCTGAAACCGGAAAGCAGTGAATTCTGGTACGCTAAAGCGGATTGCGAATACAATGCCCGGCGCCTGCAGGATGCCCTTGAGTCCTACCGTCGCGTAATCGAACTGGATCCCCAAAACCGTGATGCGTGGCTGGACTATGCCGAGACGCTGCTCGAGGCGGGTTATGCCGAAGAGGCGCTGGCAGCCTATCGTAAGGCGTTGACGCTTAACCCGGATGCCCGCGCGTACATTCGTCAGGCCCGGGCCTTACTGGCGCTGGGACGTTCTGAGGAAGGCCTCCGCTCCCTGAAAATGGCTCTCCGGTTGGATCCGTCGGCGCAGGATGAGCTTCCGGATCTATACCGGGATGCCTCCATTCGGCGGCAGCTCGGCCTGGATGGTTAAGCTCCGCTCGATCACATGCGATCGTCGCTACGTACCGTTCTCCGCTCTTTCCTGGCCGGGCTGTTGATGGGCACGGCCGACGTAATCCCCGGTGTCAGCGGCGGTACCATGGCTCTGGTGGTAGGCATCTACGAGCAGCTTGTGGCGGCCGTCCACCAGGTTTTTCAGGCATTGGTGCTGGCCGTTCGCGGTCGTCTGCTTGACGGCTGGCAGCACTTCCGACGGATTCCGTGGCCTTTCTTGCTGCCACTCGGATTGGGCATTGCCACGGCCATTCTCAGCGCAGCCCGGCTGATCCTGCACCTGCTCGCCACATATCCGGTGCAGATGCGCGGTCTGTTCTTCGGCCTGATTGCCGGCTCTCTCCTGCTTCCCTGGCTACGTCTGCAGCAACGCACGCTCCGCGAAGGCCTGCTGGCGCTCGGCGGTGCCCTCTTTGCTTTCCTCGTGGTAGGCATTCCACCTCGCGTGGTACCCGACCCGGCACTCTGGCAGGTCTTCGGAGCCGCTGCGATAGCCATCTGCGCCATGATCCTGCCCGGCGTCAGTGGCGCCTTCCTGTTGCTCGTGCTGGGCCTCTACGAGCCTACCCTGCGTGCACTCACGGAATACGATCTGCTTTACCTGCTAATCTTTGCCCTGGGGGCCGCAACTGGACTGGGGCTATTTTCCCGGGTGCTACATTATCTAATCCGGCACCACCATGATGCGACGATGGCTGTGCTGGTGGGGTTGATGGCTGGCTCGCTTCGGGCGCTCTGGCCCTGGATGGATGAAATGCGCCGCCTGCAATGGCCCGATACCTCTGATCCTGTAGGAAGTGTATTGCTCCTGGCTCTGGGAGGCCTGCTGATTGTTGGCGCACTGACGTGGTGGGAGCGGCGCCGGACTTTTCACTCGGCCAACCGCTGAGTTCAGCGTACCCGTACCACCGGCTGCATGTCGATGAAGGTTTCGCCTTCGGCCTGCACCAGATAAAGGCCTGGAGCCCAGTTGCCACGTAGCGTGAGCTGCACAGGGTGGGCCGGAGCTACCTCGCCCTGGAAGACAAGCTGTACCACACGCCCCAGCAGATCCAGCAATTGTACCCGAACACGCTGCGGCCGATCTACCCGAAGCCAGAGCTGTGTCGTCGAACGCCAGGGATGTGGCACCGGTACCGAAAGCCCCACCGGTGGTCTGTCAGGTAACGGATCGTAATCCGTAGCCATCCCCCCGTCTGGTCGCAGCACGAATAGTCCCTCCCCGATGCTGCTGACCAGCACGATACCATCCGGCAGAAACGGATACACGCCCCAGGCCCCGACAAATTGAACTGGATTGCCCCACAGATACGTATCGAAAAAGCCGATCTCCACCGGCTGCTCCCGATTCGATATGTCCAGCACCCGAAGTCCTGCCGAATAATTCGCCTGAAAGAGCAGGTTGCCGCGTACGAACAGGTTGTGATCAATGACCGACGTGGTCGCCTGGTACTCAGCTACCAGACGCGGTTTATCCAGATCGGACAAGTCGAAAATCAGCGTCCGCGTGCGCGGAGGAGCCGGCTGCAATCCGTTCTGATAGGCCCGCCATCCCTGCACTTCATCCAGCTCATCACCCAGATAGAAATAACGATGCGCCTCGTCGAGCCAGCCCTGATGTGCGTAGGCCACGCCGGAATAGGTGAGGGTGGCCACCTCCTGCACGTTTGTCTTGTCTGTCACATCCAGAATACCGATCCCCGTCTCATCAGCGCCGATGCAAATTTCGCGGCCCTGATAATCCGGATCGGGGCCCTGATACACCACACACTGCGCGTCGTGCGTGTAGCCTGGTCCTACACGCCCACCCAGCAGAGACTTGAAGCATCCGGCAAAGCGGGGATGCTGTGGGTCCGTCAGGTCCACCGCATGATAGCCGAAGTCACAGTACGCCAGCGAATCGGGATGCTCTCCCACACCTACCGCATAGGCAAAACCGGTTGCTTCGTTCACCACCACGTTGTGGGCCGTGCCAAAGCCAAGATAGTGTGCCACCGGCTCCAGCAAGGTAGGAATCCGGGTAAGCGTCCGAAGCTGCCTCAGATCAAACACCTGTAACCCGTGCCCGACATTATGATCGCTTACCACCAGCGCATAGGGGCCATAGGTTTTTACGTCGCGCCAGAGGCTTGCTTTTCCATGTACTATACGGTCAGGCTGTATCTTGTGTGATTGGTTCCGCGAGGGCTCGGGCAAAAACGCCACCAGGCGTGGCTGCACCGGATCGGTCACGTCGACAACCGACACGCCGTTACTCAACCCTACCAGCGCATAGCGGCGACCGGTCTCTGGATCCACCCAGCCCCAGATATCATTAGCCACGACGTCCGTTGTATCGTCCTGCGTCCAATCGCTATCCAGAGCAGCCAGCGGCAGAAAAGACAGCAGCGTGACACTGTTGCAGGCAAATCCAGCCGCCTGTCCATCCACACATGCCACTGCCTGCCCTGTTACGGGTAACAGGGGATGCTGAACCGTCTGCGCCAGGGCCACGATCGGCAAAAGTCCGAGAAGTCCTATCTTTGGCGGGAGGCGCATATAGCAAAATACGAAATTCTCTTGCATTTTCCTTCATGACCTCAAAAAATCGCTGATTGTTTTAGCTTTACAAAGCGCAAAATTCATCCAGAAGGTCCATGGATTTACAGAATCGCGTCGTTTTCATTACCGGAGCCTCTTCCGGAATTGGTTGGGCCTGTGCGGAGGCGTTTGCCCGCCTCGGTGCCCGGTTGCTGCTCTGTGCCCGGCGGCTGGAGCGGTTACAACACCTGGCTGAACACCTGCAGCGCACCTACAGGGTCGACGTCCACTTCTTCGCGCTGGACGTGCGCGAGGCCGCGGCGGTGCAGCAAGCTATAGAAAATCTTCCGGAAACCTGGCAGGCTATTGAAGTGCTGGTCAATAATGCCGGTCTGGCGCGCGCGCTCGATCCGGTCTATGCCAACCAGATCGAAGACATCGACCTGATGGTGGATACCAACATCAAGGGCCTGCTCTACGTCACGCGAGCGGTGGTTCCTGGCATGCTGGCTCGGGGCCGTGGCCATGTGATCAACATTGGCTCAACTGCTGGTCACGAAGTCTATCCGGGCGGAACGGTTTACTGTGCCACCAAGCATGCTGTGGGTGCCATCACCCGTGGGCTGAAGCTGGATCTGCACGGTACCCCGATTCGGGTTTCGACGGTCGACCCGGGGATGGTTGGCGAGACGGAATTCAGCCTGGTGCGCTTTGCAGGCGATGCCAAACGGGCCGCCCGTGTCTATGAGGGCACCCGTCCCCTGACACCAGCCGACGTGGCCGAAGCCGTGGTCTGGTGCGCTACCCGACCGCCTCATGTCAACGTTGCTGAGGTTATCTTGATGCCAACGGATCAATCCTCGGCGACTCTGATTGCACGACGTGCGCATGCGTCGCCATAGTTACGGTCTGCTGCTGCTCGTGTGCAGCCTACTGGCAAGCGGCTGCCTCACGCAACGGACGCTGGTCGAGCAACAGGCAGCTCGAATTGCCCAGCTACAGGACTCACTGGCCGTCCTGCATGATTCACTGGCTTTTTACGACTACATCGATTCCGGCCGCTACGACCAGGATATGCGCATGCTGCGCGAAATGCTTGACCGCCTGCGCTATGAACTGGCTGTTTGCCAGGACGGTGGGCTGCGTCTGGCCGTCGAGCTGGCCGACGATCTGTTTGCTCCGGCCAGCGCCACGCTGACCGACCAGGGACGAAAGCGGTTGGATGCGCTGGTAGAACGACTACAACGGTTTCCAGACCACCGAATTCGCATTGAAGGCTATGCCGACAGCGTGCCGATTGGTGACCGTCTGAAAGACCGCTTCCCAAGTAACTGGGAGCTGGCGGCTGCACGAGCAGCCGCTGTAGCCCGATACTTCATCGGGACTCATGGCATCGATCCAGAACGTATTGAGGTAGTTTCCTATGGTCCCACGCGCCCGATTGGCCCTAACAACACGGCCGAAGGCCGCCGACTCAACCGTCGCGTGGTCATTCGGGCGCTTCCCAATAAGTCGCCGTAGTCCTTCACACACGTCGGCCGATAAATCCCAGCATACGTCCCGTCCGTCCCTGCTCAGCCCGATAGGAAAAGAACTGTGCAGTACAGGCGGCCGTGTCCTGGGGGGCCACTTCGATATGCGTCTCCGGAATGCCCACTTGCTGCAAGCGCCGTACAACGGCCTGCTTCAGGTCGACATGAGGACGGGGCCACTCCGGCCGTCGGTGCACGACCTCCGGCTCAAACTGCGCGGCTACTTCTTCGCCTACCTCAAAGTGTGTTAGCCCAATGCAGGGGCTCACGTACGCCCATATCGAATCTGGACGTGCCTCCAGCTCTTGCATAGCCGCTACAGTCGCCGCCACAACGCCACCCACCGTACCCCGCCAGCCGGCATGACAGGCAGCCAGCACTCGATGCGCTGGATCGTATAGCAGCACCACAGCACAGTCGGCTGCTGTAATGCCCAGTATCAGATGATCTGCCTTTGTCACCAGGGCATCGTAGCCCGGATACAAGCCGGACGCGTGCACTACCCGCACTTTCGCTCCGTGCACCTGTCCGGCCAGCGTGAGCCGTTCCACTTCAAAGCCCACAGCCTCAGCCAGCCGCCGTCGGTTCTCCTGCACATGCTCCGGCCGATCGCCCGTGCTCATCCCAAGATTCAGCGTAGCAAAGGGAGCCAAGCTAACCCCACCATGCCGCAGACTAAACCCTGCAAGTAGCTCAGGGAAATACTCGGTAAAAGCCGGCCGAAGCCAGCAGACGGTTTCCGTAGTTGAGCCTTGAGCGATCGACGTTGCTTGCGACATCGATGTTACCGGCTTGTTTCAGGAGCAGGATTCCGTCCGACATTGTCGGCGTATAAAACGACAGCAAAAATCAGAAATTCTGAAGACCCATGTCCGCAGAAATCAAGCTACCCGACTTTCCGCTGGCACCGCCTTCCAGCCTGTTCGCCCGCTTACGCCAGGCGGTTGCTGAAGACTGGCTGGCCTACACACAACATCCCTTCGTGCAACAACTGGGTGCGGGGACCTTGCCCGAGGCTGCCTTCCGCCACTACCTGATTCAGGACTATCGGTTTCTGATACACTTTGCACGGGCCTGGGCACTGGCCCTGGTCAAAGCCGACACGCTCGAAGATATGCGCCATGCGGCCGACACGATCACGGCCATCTTGCACGATGAAATGCAACTACATGTGCGCACCTGCAGCCGCTGGGGACTGAGCGAAGCCGAACTGGAAGATGCCCCCGAAGCCCGGGCCAACCTGGCTTACACACGCTACGTGTTGGAACGAGGCTTTTCAGGGGATGTGCTCGACCTACAGGTGGCCCTGGCTCCTTGCATTGTCGGATATGCCGAAATCGGTCGGGCACTCCATGCTCGGTTTGCCGAAACGCTGCCGCAGAATCCCTACCGCGACTGGATCGAAACCTATGCTGGCGAAGCCTATCAGCAGGTAGCCCAACATGCCATTTTGCAATTGGATCGACTGGCCACCCGCCGCCTGACCGAGGCACGTTTTCCCGAACTGGTGGAAACCTTCCGTCAGGCCACACGCCTGGAGATCGCCTTCTGGGAGATGAGTCTGTCACAGCAATTGTAATCATGCTTGCAAACCGGGAGGTCAGATCGTATACTCCAGCGACCCCCTGTCACCTAATCCCGACAATATCATGGCTGGGTTCGGACAGCTCCTGCGTAACTGGGTGTTTTATACCGTGACTTTTCTCATCTTCGGTGGCATAGGGGCCGGAGTGACCAACCTGCTTTTCGAATGGGTCGTCGGGCGTCCGTTCGATCCGGTGCTTTATGCCGTCATCTTTGGGGGTACAGGCTGGATCGCCTGCCAGCAGGTGGCATCACGCGCCTCCTGAAGTTTTCCGACAAAAACAGGTCAGCAGGTACAGGCCATGCGGTACACGCACAGGCTATTTGTATTCCTGATACTTATGGTATGGTCGGCTTATGCCCAAACGCCGGCATTGACCACCGATCGGCCGGGTATTGGTGTAGGTTCGGGCGTCGTTCCCCGTGCAACCTTGCAATTTGAAGGTGGCTTTGCCTACGAGCGGGCGCCGCACTTTAATGGCTACAGCTTCGGCCAAACACTCGTGCGTTATGGGCTAACTCCGCTGGTGGAGCTCCGTATGGGGTTCCCATCCTACCGGATCGAGCACTATCGGCGCAATGTGGAGCAGACAGGATTCGAGGACCCTCTGGTAGGCTTTAAAGTAGCGCTGCGCGGCAGCGCGAATCTACGGGTTCCTTCGATGGCGATCTTGTTCGAGCTGCGCCTGCCTGTAGGCAACCGGGACTTTCAGGCACCCTCCACACAACCCATCGCCACGCTGGCGCTTGACTGGCCGTTGTTCCCCCAGCTTAGCCTTTCTTCCAACGGTACCGTTATGAGTTACTGGATTGCAGGCCGCCGCACCGATGAGGGACTGCTAACAGTTACGCTGAACGTCACGTTATCGGAGGTGTTGCCTTCGACAGTCTACTTCGGCTATGCCCAACGGTTTATCCCGGGCCAGAATCAACACTACCTGGAAAGTGGACTGGCATTGCTGCTCACACCGGACCTTCAATTTGATATAAACAGCGGAATTGGGCTGCATCAACAGGGGCATTATTTTATCGGGGCCGGGCTGGTTCGACGTTTCTGGTTTCGATGAAGCCTTCTATCGAAATTACGATTCGGGCCACCACACGCCCCATTGTTCTACTGGGGGATCCAGTAGCGCATTCCTTTTCGCCCCTCATCCACAATACAGGATTTCGGATTCAGCGTCTGGATTACGTTTATCTGGCCTGCCGCGTCTCTCGTGGGGCATTACCTGACGCCGTAGCCGGGCTACGAGCGCTTGGCTTTGCAGGTGCCAATGTAACGATTCCACACAAAGAAGCGATGCTGGCCCTAGTAGATCAGTGTACCCCACGCGCCCAGGCTATAGGCGCAATCAACACGGTGATCTGCCATACCGATGCGCAGGGTGCTGTAACGCTCACTGGCGACAATACGGACGTTATAGGATTTCTGGAGCCACTGCGTCCACTGGCAGATCGCCTGACCGGCGCCGAAATGGTGGTGCTGGGAGCCGGTGGTGCGGCCCGTGCCGTTGTGTATGCCCTTCTTACGGAGTTCCGGCCATCGCGCCTGACAATTGTAGCTCGCACACGCACACGGGCAGAAATGCTGGCCATCAATCTTGCGGCCTGCGACATACGTCAGGCGTTGCAGATTGTCTCCTGGAACGAAGCAACTCCGGTTATCCGGCGTGCCCGCCTGATCGTGAATGCCACACCGTTAGGCATGCATCCGCATGTTGAGGTTTCCCCCTGGCCCCGGCCCAGCGATTTTTCGCCGGGACAGATCGTCTACGATCTGGTATACAATCCGGTACAAACGCGCCTGTTGCGTGAAGCCGCTGATCGAGGCGCCCTGACCATCGACGGACTGACCATGCTGATCGGCCAGGCGGCCGCTGCCTACCAACAGTGGACCGGACAGGAGCTCCCGCGCCAGGCGGTTCAGGCGGCGCTGCAACCCCTGCTTCAGGGCTGACGCCGCTGCATCTTGTCGCTTTCGCGCACCAGTGGGACGAATCGAAAAAGGTGCAGCATTTCGGTTTCGTAGGTACCGGGACCGGTGCAACGCACGCGCATCATGCGTTGTTGATGAGCGCCACCGACCGGAATGACCAGCCGTCCACCGGGACGATCGTTTTCGGGGAGGCGTAGCTGCTCGCGCAGTGCCGTCGGAATTTCAGTGGCACCGGCCGTTACCACGATCCCATCGAACGGCGCAAAGGCCGGCCATCCCAGCGAGCCATCACCGTAGCGGGCCACCACTCGATAGCCCAGGGCCTCCAGACGCATCACAGCCCGTTCCAGCAACGGTCGATGCCGTTCAATGGTAAACACACGGGCCCCCAGCGCACACAGGATAGCGGCCTGGTAGCCGCTACCTGTACCGATCTCCAGCACCCGATCGCCCGGCCGCACCTCCAGCAGTTGCGTCTGATAGGCCACGGTAAAAGGCTGCGAAATGGTCTGCTTCAGACCAATAGGCAACGCCACATCGTCGTAGGCCCGCGCGCGCAGGGCGGGCTCCACAAACAGGTGACGAGGTACCCGGGCGATGGCCGCCAGCACGCGCTCGTCCTGGATGCCCTTCTCACGCAGCGCCTCCACCAGCCGAAGACGCCGCCGTCGGTACAGGGGATCGTCTTCCATCATGACGTCAGATCTACAGACGGTTCTTCTTCGACGGCCGGGCGCGCCTCCAGCGCTTCCATTAACAACGTACGCAACTCAGCAGCCGTCAGATTAGAAATCAGCTCTCCTTGCTGTGCCACTGAAATCGTTCCGGTCTCTTCCGAGACCACCACCACAAACGCATCCGTCTGCTCAGTCAACCCGACGGCTGCCCGATGCCGTAACCCCAGATGGGGACTCAGTTTCATACTCGTCGATACCGGCAAAATACACCGAGCTGCGGCAACCACCTGATTTCGGATAATGACGGCTCCGTCGTGTAGCGGATTCTTGTCGTAGAAAATGGTCAGCAACAACTCACGGGAAATCCGGGCATTCAACACTGTACCGGTCTCAATATAATGACGCAATCCGGTTGAGCGTTCAAAGGCAATGAGTGCCCCGATGTGTAGCCGGCTCATCTCAGCTACAGCGGCACAGACCTCCTGGATCATTTCCTCCCGGACGGGCGCCGCAACAAAGCGTCGCAGAAAAGGCGTCTGGGCCACCATCACCAGCAACCGCCGAATCTCAGGTTGAAACAAAATGATCACGGCCAGCACAGCCACTTCGCTGAGAGCTCCGAAAAAACGGCGTAGCATGGTCATATCAAGCGCTGTCACAATCACCTGCAACAGGTAGATGGCCATGACGCCCAGAAAAATCTGCACGGCCAGGGTGCCACGCATCAGCTGGTAGAGCTTGTAAAGCACATAGGCCACCAGGCCGATTTCCAGTAGATCAACCAGCCGTATCGGAATGATCCAGTGAATGAGCGTCACGGCGTGTGCAGGTTTTCAGCTGGTTCGTAGCGACTCAACGCGCGGTTGGGCCAGCGTGGCAGCCAGCAGTCGCAGCATCTCAACGGTAGGTTTTACATCGTGCGTTCGCACCAGGGTGGCCCCCCGCAGCACGGCTATCGCGGTTACTCCCAGCGTGCCGTAGAGCCGCCCTTCAGGTGGAACGGGTTGCTCAGGCGTCCCCAACACCTGACCGATTGTGCTTTTGCGGGAGATGCCCACCAGCACCGGATATCCCAGGCTCAATAGTGCATCGACATTGTTGATCAGCTGCAAATTTTCTGCCGCGGTTTTCCCGAATCCAAATCCCGGATCAAGCACCACCTGGCCTGCCCCAGCGGCACATGCCCGAGCTACCGCGTCTGCCAGCGCAGCACGCACCTCGGCCACCACGTTGTCGTAATGCAATTCGTGCGGCATCTCGCCCGGACGTCCGACCGAGTGCATGAGAATGAGCGGCGCCCCGTAGTGTGCGGCCACCTCGGCCATTTCCGGATAAAGCCGCAGTCCAGTCTGGTCGTTGATCACGTGTGCCCCAGCCTCCAGTGCATCTCGGGCTACTTCCGGCTTGTACGTATCTACCGAGATAATCGCCTCGGGAAATCGCTCGACAATCGCCTCGATCACTGGCAGAATGCGTCGCCGCTCTTCATCAGGAGGGACCGGTTCGGCACCGCGTCCATAGGTGCGTCCACGCGGCCGTGTCGATTCGCCCCCTATATCAATGAGAGCTGCCCCTTCTTTCAGCATGGTCTCTGTCCGGCGCAGCGCAGCGTCCACCGTCTGATACCGACCACCATCCCAGAACGAATCGGGCGTCACGTTCAAAATGCCCATCACATGCGCTCCACCGGGCAAGCCGGGACGGCAGTCCAGCAACCGTCCTCGACAATTCAACACAAATCGATCGGGATCGAACGCGTCAGGATGCCACATGTCAACGCAGAGGTCTGGGGAACACGGAATATACTGCAACGTAGCGCCGCTCGTGCGATTTTTTTCGCGAAAAGTCTATCGGACGTTCCAACCGGAAGCCTTTATGCGTACTGCCCGCCTACTGCAATGGTTGCCGTTGTTTCGCCGCCATCAACGCTTCATCCAGGATCCAGCGGGCACACAGGCACGGCTGCTGCGCCGCCTGTTGCGGCGCGCCGCTTCCACCGAGTGGGGCCAACGTTACGGGTTTGCCGAGCTGGCCCGTGCCCACGACGTCGTAAAGGCCTACCAGAGCCGGGTACCGCTGCACACGTATGACGACCTGCGTGCCGATGTGACGCGTATGCGGCGCGGGGAACCGAACATCTGCTGGCCGGGCCGTATACGTCACTTTGCCATCTCCAGCGGTACAGCCTCCGAGGGCACACTCATCCCGGTCAGCTACGAGATGCTGCGGGCTAACCGCCGCTTCAGTATTGAAGTAGGGCTGAACTATCTCCTGCAGTCCGGCCGCGGGAGCTTTCTCAGGGGCTACCATTTGACCCTGCCAGGCCGGGCTGACGAAGATCCTCGCTATCCAGGCACGTGGGCCGGAGAAATCAGCGGTCTGGTAGCCCGCTATGCTCCATGGTACGTGCGCCTTTGCTATCAGGCCGTTCCCACTCGACTCCTGATGCTGCCCAATTGGGAAGAAAAGCTGCGCGCTATCGCCCGGCACACCGCGCAGAAAGATGTCCGTCTGGTGGTTATGGCACCTACCTGGGGGGTGGTCTTGTTCAAAGCCCTGCTTGAAGAAGCCCGGCGGCAGCGAGGCGAAGCGGTAACGACCGTCCGCGAGGTCTGGCCCAACCTCCAGGTATTTATTTCAGGAGGTGTGGCGCTCAGCTCATATCGCACCCTGCTGGAAGAAATGATCGGAGATCCAGCGCCGGACTTTGTCGAAACTTATGGAGCTTCGGAGGGCTTTTTCGCTTTCCAGTCCACGCTTGAGGATCCGGCCATGCTGCTGCATCTGGACAACGGCATCTTCTATGAATTTGTCCCGCTGGAAGCCCGTAACCACCCGAACCCTCCCCGCCACACGATTGCCACAGTTGAGCCCGGTGTGCGCTATGCGCTTTACGTAACCACCTGCAGCGGACTCTGGAGCTATGCCATGCGCGACGTGGTGCGTTTCACGCAGACCGACCCGCCCAAGCTGGTGGTCGTCGGGCGCACCGGCGAGATGCTCGACCTCTACGGCGAAGCCGTCTTTGGCGACGAAGCTCGCGCCGCACTCGAAGAAGCCTGTCAACGCACCGGGGCCCGCGTGCGTGATTACCACATTGCCCCCCGCCCAGCCACTCGCAATCGGTTACCCACGCATCAGTGGTTAATTGAGTTCGAGCGCCCACCCGAGCATCTGCCGACCTTTGCAGCGATCATCGATACCTACCTGCAACGCATCAACCGGCACTACCAGATTCGCCGCGAAGCACGGGCGTTCGACCAGCCGGAGATTATTGTGTTGCCCGCCGGCAGCTTCCTGAACTGGATGCGGCAACACCGAAAACGACTCAGCGGCCAGAGCAAAATCCCGCGCATGCGTCCGGATCGGAGCCTGGCTGATGCGCTTTTGGCGCAATGTGCGAATTTTGCATCTTCAACGGAAACCTCGGCGGATTCTTCTGCATAAGGATAGGCGCTTTGCCTGAGGGCCAATAACCCGATCATAATGGATTGGGAACAAGCGGTTGGTGCCTGCGTGAAGGGGCTGCTGCCGTGTGGACGGAGGAGCGCCTACCGTTATGCACACAGCCTTCCACCAACCGGCCATTCGTAGAGACCTGTCATCAAACCCAGTAGAAGCGCTATGTACGTCCCGCGCCAGCAACGCATGTTGGATCAGTACCTCCAGGAGATCGGGAAAATCCCGTTATTGACCCCGGAGGAGGAGGTCGAACTGGCACGGCGCATCAAGCAGGGAGACGAAGAAGCATTGCACAAGCTGACCCGTGCGAATCTTCGGTTTGTTGTCTCGGTAGCCAAAAAGTATCAGGGACAGGGGCTGAGCCTGGCCGACCTGATCAATGAGGGCAACTATGGCCTGATCAAGGCAGCCCAGCGCTTTGACGAGACGCGCGGCTTCAAGTTTATCTCCTATGCTGTCTGGTGGATTCGTCAGGCGATCTTGCAGGCACTTGCTGAACAGAGCCGCGTGGTGCGTTTGCCCCTGAATCGGATTGGGACCATCTCCAAAATCCGCAAGGTAAGTGCCCGACTGGCCCAGGAGCACGAACGAGCCCCCAGCGCCGAAGAGCTGGCTGAAGAGCTTAACATTGACGTCGAGAAGATTCGCGAGGCGCTCCAGCATACGGGGCGAGCCCTTTCGATGGACGCTCCCTTCACCGACGACGACGATAACAGCCTGCTCGACGTCCTGCCCAACGAGGAGGATACGGCTCCGGATGAAGGCCTCATGGAAGAGTCACTTAAGATCGACATCGAGCGTGCCCTCTCCACGTTGCATCCGCGTGAAGCCGAGATCATTCGTCTGTACTTTGGCATCGGCCGCGAACATCCGCTGACGCTGGAAGAGATCGGCCAGCGCTTTGGGTTGACGCGCGAGCGAGTACGCCAGATCAAGGAAAAGGCGCTCCGTAAACTTCGCCAGAAACACCGCCGCGAAGAACTGCAGATTCACGTTGGCTGAGCGATCAACCGTCCCGGATGCGAAAACGGGCGTCTCCTGCGAGACGCCTCTTTTTTTATCACGACGCCGATTCAGAAAGGTACGGCAGCCCGGATACGATAGTATACCTCACGGCGCGCTCCTGCCACCTTCGGACGAAGCGGTAGTGCCCAACCGAGCGCATGGGTCAACACCAGGGGCCCCAGTTGCAATGCGTTTTTCACCTCTATCCCGGTTCCCAGCTGTTCGGTATCCATGCCTGCCCGCACGATGGCGCCATCAGCAAAAAAGGCCAGTGCCGTCGCTCCCAGCCGTACCATTCCCAGCAACCGGGTCTGTAGATCTGGAAGTAGCAATGTGCGATACTCTACCGAGCCGAACAGCACGGTACGCCCGACGGTCAGCCATCGATAGCCACGTACGCGTTCGTGTGCTGCCGGCGCCAGCCCTTCAATTTCCACACCTGGCATCACCAGATGCACTGCATCAGCACGGGAAAGTCCTGGATAATCCTGAGGCAGGCTGCGTCCCCGCTGCACCTGCAGCCGCCCATAGGTCAGCAGTCGATGGGATCTCACCACCGACCAGATACGATAGGCAGCCACATCCAGCCGTGCAAATTGTAGATTAGCCCCCAGGGTGGGAACGGCTCCCTGTAGCCGCACCTGCACCCCTTCACCATCAAGCGGATGCACTGCACCGTACCGATAGGGCCGACGTCGCTCCAGGCGTATCTTAACCGTTATGTCCAGTTGTCGCCCTTCCTCGGGAGGCGACAGCGCTCCCCGCAAGCGCTCCGGATGGCGTGGCCAGAGTGGCCGGCGGTCCCGGTAGCGCAGATATACCCTCAACTGGCGTCGGCCGTAGGGGCGTGCTGTAAACCTGCGTGCCACCCCTACGATCCCCCCTGTTTGCACCTCCACCAATGTGCCGTTGTCATATGATACCACAGCGCCAATCATTCGATAGACAGCACCGCCGATCTCTCCCCATCGACGTCGCGAGAGATAGCCGATCCATCCCATGCTATAGCGGAGCTGCGTGGCTGCAATCATTCCGCCGGCCACTATCGTGTGATACCCCAGTGGTTCCAGCCAAGCCGTAAAGCCTCCTACACCTGCCCCCAGCGCTCCCAGATAGTAAGGCAACGCCAAGGAAGCCGCATGGGTCAGGTTGGCCCAGGGACGATATGGTCTGGGCATAGACACCGACACCGAACGCTTCACCAGCGTGTCAAGCATCTGCCGTGACGGCGCCAGATGCTGTGTCCAAGCCCGATAAGACTCGGGCACCACGACGGGCTGATCTGCTGCCCGCCGCCGGGCATCCACCAGCCGTACCATCTCACCGTACTTGGACTGCGTGACCGCGATGGCCAATCGCCCTTCTGGAAAGCCAGGCGACGGCGGTAACCAGGCCAGCACCCGCGCGCCAGCCACCAACCGGGTCACTCGCCTCACCTGGCGCGCGGTCAGATCCAGCACGAACACGTTCGGCACCCCATCGCGCAGCGACGTGAATGCCAGCCACCGTCCCTCAGGATGCCATACAGGTCCTCGATCATCATATCGACCGTCGGTCAGGGCCATCAGGCTGTCCGTATCGGGCTTCCAGAGTACCAGATCACGTCGTACCCCTTCGACAAAGCGATCAAAGACGAGCGCCTGACCGTCGGGATGCCAGCGTACCGTACTGATCTGCATCGGCTCCTGAAAGGTGTCGAGCTGTCGGACGACCCCCGTTTCCAGATGCAGCACCTGCAAGTGGGACCTGCCTTTGGCAACGGTCACAAAGGCCAGACGCCGCCCGTCTGGGGCAAATGTGGGGGAAAAGGCCCGGCCTCCGCGCGTGAGTCGTCGCCGTGTGCGTCCATCGGCCGACACCAACCACAGGTCGTACACCTTCCCGCCTTCCGGTCCGCGTTCCCGACGGGCAAAGGCAAGCCAACGGCCATCTGGGCTCCAGGCGACAGGTGGACGAATATCCCCTTCTGCGATGCGCCGCCAGCGTCCGGGCCGACCCACATAGAGCGTACGTACCGGACGCGCCATCGACGGCAACCCCAGCACCGCCCAGCGTTTCGCATCCGGGCTCAGAGCCAGATCGTCCACATAAGTGACAGGCACTGTCAGCGTATCGCCCCGAAGCGAGTCGGGCATTTCCATCTGACCGGCAATTGTATGGTAAAGCACGTTCACATGCCGCCGCCAGCGCTCATAAAAGGCACGGTACGACAAGCCGGTAACCCTCCGAAACGCTTCATAAAAGTCGTGTACGGCAAACCTTCCGAGCCGTCGCGTACGGTGCCTCAGGATGCGACGCAACGTCGAATCGCCCCACTGCCAGGCCAGCCAGCGCGTCTGCGCATGCCCTACGGCATAGAGCAGCCGCCCATTCCAGCGCGAGCGGCCATCCTCATAGGAAAGCGCCCCATCCAGTACGGCCATACGTAGCCAGCGTTCGCCACGCTGTGCATTCCAGGTCTCTGCAGTGTACTGCGCCACCCCTTCCGTCCAGAAACGTGGAAGTGGCCGTCCCAGCAGCAGATTCAGCCAGCCCGGCGTGCTGCGTACAGCCTGATAGTGAAACAGATGCGCCAGCTCATGCGGCACCACCCGCTCCAGCCAGGAAGTAGTACCCGTCCAGGCCTCCGGGTTGTTGCCGTATATCCAGAGACAGCTGTAGCCTTCCCCCAGCGGCACGGCCAACCCATTGGCAATGTCGTCTGCGTCGGAAAGATACAGCCGGGGTTTTCCCTGCAGGGAACGGCCAAACCAGGTGGCCAGCGCCGCGTGACTCCGTTCGGCAATGGCAGCCACGCGACTGGCCACTGTATCCAGATGCGCGGGATAGATGATACGGAAATGTGCTGTTTCGATCTCCTGCCAGTAACGCCCACCTGGTCCACCCCCCAGCAGATTGAAACACTGGCCCTGGGCCGATGGGGCCAGTAGGCTCAGCCATAACCCGATGCCAACATAACGGACTATGTAGTGCCTGCTCACTTCAAACGGGCCACGCGTTCCAGGTCCTCTTCTTTACCGGCCACAAAAAGTGTGTCGGTATCGCGCAGCGGCACATCAGGATCCGGCGGAATGCGTATCTGGTCGCTGAGCACGTCACGCACGGCAATGACGGAAAGCCCATAGCGCTGGCGTAGCTCAAGCTGACGCAGCGTCTTGCCTTCCCAGTCGTCAGGCACGGCCATCTCCTGAATACCAAAGCCCGCCCCGATACGAAAATAGTTCAGCAATGCCCGTCCGGAAAGCCGGCTGGCCAGGTTCAGGGCCGACTCCCGCTCTGGAAAGATCGTTTCGGTCACCCCCAGGCGGTTCATCACGCGGGCATGATCACGCGAAATGACTTTCACGTAGATTTCTCCCACCCCCAGATCGCGCAAAACAAGCGTCGAAAGGACACTGGCCGTAATGTCGTCGCCCGTTGAGATGATTCCGACGTCCACTTCGCGGACCCCCAGACGTTCAAGCGTTTCCAGATCGCGGCCGTCGCAAACAACAGCCCGCGTTACATGGGGGGCCACGCGATCAACCGCCCGCTCATTCAGGTCGATCGCCAGCACCTCGTTGCCTTCGGCGTAGAGGGCTTCGGCCACGCTGGAGCCAAAATTACCCAGCCCGATTACCACAAAGCGTTTCATCCGACCACCACGTCTTCGTAAGCATAGCGAAACTGGGGAGTGCGATGCCGTCGCATGGTCAACGCTGCGGCAAACGTCAGCGGTCCCACACGCCCGATAAACATCAACAGAATGATGATCCAGCGTCCGACCGTCGAGAGCGACGGCGTTACGCCCATAGATAGCCCCACCGTTCCAAAGGCGCTGTATGCTTCAAAAAGATATTTCAGAAAACTGCCGGGTGCTGTGACGCCGTGCTCAATCTCAGTAGCCGTCAGGACAAAGCTTCCGAGCATCAGCACAGCTATCGCCACCACAAACAATCCAACAGCCCGCTGCACCACTTCATGGGGTACCGAACGACTCCAGCAGCTCGGAATCTCCTGCCCCCGTAGCCGGGAAATGGCCAGCAGCACCAGCAATGCCAGCGTGGTGGTCTTGATACCCCCGGCCGTCGAACCCGGCGATCCCCCTACGAACATGAGCAAAATGGTCAGAAAGTTCGTCTGCTCGGTAGCCTCCCCATAGTCGATCGTGTTGAACCCGGCTGTGCGCGCCGTCACACTCATGAACAGACCGTTGAGCAACCGTGCCGGAATAGACATGCTGGCCAGCGTAGCCTTCCACTCAAAAAACACAAAAAACACGCCGCCCATAGCCAGTAGGAATCCCGTCGTGGTCAACACCAGACGAGAGTGCAGTGAAAGTCGGAAGCGTCGCCGGGCCCGAATGGAACGACGCCACAGGTACAGCTCCTCAAGGGTTAGAAATCCCAGCCCTCCGATGATGATCAGTAGCATGATGACGGGTAGCACGACCGGATTCGTGCGGAATCCGACCAACGAGTCGGAAAACGTCGAGAAGCCCGCGTTGCAGAAAGCACTGATTGCGTGGAAAAGGGCTGGCCAGAAGGCGTCCCGCCAGCCCAGTTCAGGCCAGAAGCCCAGGTAAAGCAGCAGTGTCCCGGCCGCCTCAATGAGGAAAGTGAAGCGCACTACGTCGCGAGCCAATTGCCGATAATTGATGTGGGGGGCTGCCTCAACCACACCCGCTGCCAGCGCCTGTTGTCGTAGCGACAGCCGTCGTCCCAGCGCGACGATCAGTACGGTGGTGAACGTAATGATCCCCAGACCGCCCAGCTGGATAAGCAACAGGAGAAATGCCTGTCCCCAGGGCGTAAAGTACGTCGCCGTATCGACGACCACCAATCCTGTTACGCAGACGGCGCTGGTCGCGGTAAACAGCGCATCCAGCCACGACAGTGAGGCACCGGTATACAGGCCAGGTAACGTCTTGAGTCCCAGTGTGCCGAGAAGAATCAACAACAAAAAGGAGCCTACAAATAGCTGTGGGGGCGACAGACGACGCCAGAAGCTTTCGCGCGAAGAGCTCCACGCCAAATGCACCGGTGCATGTCGCCTAAACCATTTCAGGCCGATCATAGACACGTCCTCAACGAATCGGAATCGCTGTCCAGGAAGGCCTGGAAAAGTTCGGAAAAGCCAGATTCATAGGCCTCACTCCAGAATCGTACAGGTGCCGGTCTCATAGGCTTCACGGAGCGCCTCGGTGGCGTCGGCCCGAAACTGTTCCGGTGACTGATGCCGTTCCTGGAGCACGGCCACGCCAATGCTTACGCCTCCTTCAAGCCATCCGCCCGTCTCAGCCAGTTGCGCCTGCAAACGTGCTGCCCAAGCTTCGACCTCAGGCACCGGTGCCCGATAGAACACCCCGTAGGTCAGTTCGCCAAAGCGCTCCACCCGCTGATCCGGAGCACTTTCCTGTAAAGTTCGCTTCAGGGTTTGTTCGGCGGCCGCCAGCGCTACCGGGCCTTCGGCGGCAATGGCGTCAGCCCGATTCAGATGGACCAGCGCCAGCGCCAGCGGTTCACGGGAGCGTCGTGCTCGTTCCATCTCTTCCGCAATGATTTCGCGGCGCGGACGATATGCCTGGACCGCTGCCTTCCTGTGTGACTGCTGCAGCTCCAACACGGTAGCCAGCAACCGTCCAAACTCGACCAGCAGCGTTGAGGCCGACAGCCGATCAAATCGTCCGGGCTCCGATGCATCGGCCAGCAAAAAGTAAAGCGCCCCCTCACGCGTAAAAGGAATGGGCGCGAGCGCCAGTTCGGCTACACGAGGGGGCACGTCGGTGTAATATCCAAGCGCCTCATAGAGCTCCCCGGATACTTCGCGGAGCGAGACCGGCCGATCGACCATGCTGGGCACCAGCAACGGAACCGCGGCCGAGAACGTACCCGTACGCCGCACCCCCGCTATGGCACTGCTGCTCCCCAGTACTCGATACTCCAGTGATACGTCTTCCTGCACCAGCAGCACAACTGTCTGCGCCTCCAGCGCCGCCCGTAATGCTGCCAGACAATGCGTCAGCACTGGATCTGGAGCCTCCTCCAGAGAAGAAGCTGGATCGGCCTCCGAATGCGCTCGCGTCGCTTCTGATGCTTCCGGGGCCGTCTCTGGCATCGCCTTTTCTTCCGAAGGCGCGCTTTCTGGCGCTGCTGAAGGCGTCGATGCTTCCCCGACGGGTTGCGCTTTGGACGAACGACTTTTCGGACGCGGACGAATTTCCAAAATCCCCAACGACTGCAACTCTTCCTCTGGTGAGGCCGGCGGAGGCGGCACCGTAAACACCGGCTTTCGACGCCGCCGATGCAACCAACCCATCAGCGCCACCAGCAACAGAACCAGCAGCAAGACGGCCCCGGCCACATAGAGCCACGGCTGGGACAGTACAAATCCCAGCAGTAACTCTACCATTGAAAGCAGCCAGAGCATCGCCTGTATCATAGAAATTTGCCCTTTTAAAGGCGACATAAACAAAAATACGTTGAGCGCCACAAATGTTGCAATTTATTTATTGCACCTGGAGGGATTAATGCCCACCGGTATGCAATGGTTGCTCCAGTTCGATCGTCTCCACAGCCTCAGGCCAGGGAATTTCAGGGAGCCGAAACGGCAGCTCTTCGTCGGGCGGTATTGGATTAGGCTCAGCCCAGAGAACCCCTCGCGGCGTTTCAACAATAACGTAGTCACCGGCACGTCCTCGCACGTATGTACCATCAAGCGGCACTTTCCCGTACGGAGTGTCGAGTACATATCTGGGGATGGCAAAGCCCGTCGTACGCCCCTGCAGCGCCCGCATAATGGCCATGCCTTTCTCAATAGGCGTGCGAAAGTGTGCCGTTCCTCCGATAAGCTGGGCCTGGTACAGGTAATAAGGACGCACCCGCATACGCACCAACCCTTCGCAGAGCATCTTCATCGTCTCGACATCGTCGTTGATGCCCCGGAGCAGCACGGTCTGGTTGCCCACCGGGATACCAGCACGTAGCAAGCGATCAATCGCTTCTGCCGCATCAGAAGTGAGCTCTTTAGGATGGTTGAAGTGCGTGTTGATCCACAGCGGGTGATAACGCGCCAGCAGACGGCATAGCTCCGGGGTAATCCGGTAGGGTAGTTTAACCGGCATCCGAGTACCGATGCGGATGATTTCGACGTGGGGGATAGCCCGCAGTCGGTCTAAAATCCAGCCCAGGTTCGACTCGCTCAGGGTAAGTGGATCCCCGCCGGTCAGCAGCACATCCCGAATCTCGGCATGCGCGGCAATGTAATCGATGGCAGCCTGCAACTCAGCCCTGCGCATCATGAAGGCAGCGTCCCCCACCATGCGCTTGCGCAGGCAATAGCGACAATAGATGGCACATTCGCTGGTCACGCAAAAAGCCACCCGATCCCGATAGTTATGGATCAGATTTTTAACAGGAGAATGGGCGACTTCTTCGAGCGGATCCATCAGACCAATCAGGTCGGGCGCCAGTTCTTCCAGACACGGCACTACCTGCCGGCGAATGGGACAGGCGGGATCTTCTGGATCCATCAAACGGGCATAATACGGGGTGATATTCCAGCGAAATACGCCTCGGGTTGCTTCAATCGCCTGTCGCTCTTCGTCGGTGAGTCGAATCCACCGGTCCAGTTCTTCCGCCGAGCGAATACGGTGGCGCATCTGCCACCGCCAGTCCCGCCACTGAGGATGGGTTGGATCGAAAGGAGGGCAGACCATGCGCTATCATCCCCGCTTTTCCAGAACCATGCTTCAGGTCAGGCCCAGACGCCGAAGGCCACGTTGCAGGATTTCGGCCAGGAAGTCCACATAGGGCCGCTGCATCAATTCCGCAAGGATAGCAAACGTTCCATCCGGCGCAAATGTCGGCAGGGGATTGATCTCCAGGAACCACGGTTTCCCTTCGGGATCCACCCGGAAATCCAGGCGAGCAAAGTCGCGGCACTGAAGCTTTTCATAGACACGCACGGCCAGCTGCTGCAGGCAACGCTCCAGCTCGTCCGTCAGCGGAACATATGGTGCCGGTTCCAGCTCGGACGTTGTGGTCATCCCCCGATGCGCCAGCGCGTGCAGCCCGATGCCTGTGGTGGCTTCAACGGCCCGCTGCAATACCGGGAGGGGTTCAGGCGGGTCGTTGCCGACAACCGCCACGGTAAACTCGCTGCCTTCAATGAAGGGCTCAACGATAACCTCCTGGCGATAGGCCTTGGTCAGACGCGCCACCTGTTCCCGTAGCGCGTCCAGCGTATGCACCTTGGAAGCAGCCGTAATGCCCTTTGAAGATCCTTCGTAACGCGGTTTTACGAATAGCGGAAAAGGTCCGGGCAGATCCCGGGCATCAACCGACTCCGGACCAGCATAGGTCCGATAAGGCGGTGTAGGCACGCCGATGACCGCAACCAGATCTTTGGTCCAGGCCTTGTCAAGGCTGAGCGAAAGCGTCAGCGGATCGGAGCCGATATAGGGGATACCGGCCATCTCGAACAGCATGGGCGCATAGGCCTCACGGTTGCGTCCACGGGCACCTTCGGCGATGCTGATGCCGCAATCAAGGTGCAGATCCGGCAGCTCAAGCAGCAGATCGTAAGCCGTACCAATCCGTATGGGCTTGTGCCCCAGCCGGCGAATGGCTGCTGCTAATAGATCAACCGTCTCCGGGGGTTCGTTTTCGGCATCGGCATCCGGCGGTTCGCCGACCTCCCAAGGATAGTCGTCAAACAGATCGTAGACGATCCCAATGCGCATCAGACCATTGGTATGCATTGCCCGTGTGTTCAAAGACGCCACACTACGCACCGGTTGATTTTTGGCTCCCGACGGATGAGCCCAAAATTTGCACCATTCGGTTCTTTCCTATTGAATTCTTTATGGGAATTTTTATTTTTGGGACTAAACAAACGTTCACCTGGCCTGAGTACACCATGCGCACGTCAAGATGGCCCATGCTTCCGTGGACGCGGAAGCGTTTCCTTGCAGGAATCTGCTGCTTCCTGCTCAGCCTGCCGGTCTTCGGGCAGGGTTTTTCGCTGAATCCGCCGGGTACCTGTACACTTGGACGCGGAGGCACCGGGGTTGCCCAGCCCTGTGCAGATGGTTCGGCCATCGCTCTCAATCCAGCTGGCCTGGCGCTCTTACACCGGGGAGCTATTGCCTCTGGCGCCACACTCTACCTGAGCCGAGGTAGCTTTACGGACGACTATACCCAGCAAGAAACGCGCCTGGATGAAAAGCCGGTACTGGTCCCGCACCTGTTTGCAGGTGTTCGGACTACTTCTAAGCTGGTCGTCGGCTTCGGGGCCTATACCCCCTATGGCCTGGAGATTCGATGGCCGCGGACGTTTGCGGGCAGCTTTGTCAGCTACCAAACCCGTGTGCAGACAACTTATCTGCAACCGACGGTGGCCTACCGGCTCTCCCGTCGTGTATTGATAGGAGCCGGGCCGATCCTGGCGGTCAGCACCATTGGGCTCTGGCAACAGCTCGACCTGGCCCAGCAGGAGGCCCTGCCCGGTGTGCCTTTTGCCGCGCTGGGCATTCCGCTCGGTACTTCGTTTGCCAACGTAAAAATGGAAAGCGACGAAGCTTATGGGCTTGGCGGCCACGTCGGCATGCTCTTCCAGGTAACCGACCGGTTTCGCATTGGACTGCGCTATCTGAGCGCCATCAAGCTGAACTATACGGGCACCATCCGCTTCAGTCCGCTTTCGACCGGTATCGTGATTCCGGCACAAGTTGAACTAAGTGGTCAGACGATTCCGGCCGGCACACCGCTCGACGTGGTGCTGGCCAGCCTGGGTCTGTTTGGCCCCCAGGGACCACTGGCTGACCGCGAAGCCGAAAGCGAGCTCACGATGCCAGCACAGTTTGCCGCGGGTTTCAGCTGGCAGGCTACTCCCGAGCTGACGCTGCTTTTCGACTACCAGTGGACCGGCTGGAGCACCTTCGAGCGGCTCACCATCCGACCCCAAGGTGGCAACCCCATCGTGCGGATTCAGGATTACCGAAACACGTACACGCTTCGGACCGGCCTGCTTTTCCAGGCCAGTTCCATCCTCGAAATACGTCTGGGCTACATCTATGCGCAGGGAGCAGCTCCCTCGAAAACGGTAACTCCCCTACTTCCCGAAGCTAACCGGAATCTGATCACACTGGGCACTGGCTGGCGGTTGGGCCACGGTGTGACGCTGGACATAGCCTATCAGTACGTGCGGCAGGACGATCGGCGCGGTCGCGTCGTTGATCCAGCGCCAGGCACCGAACCGACACCGGCCCTCAACAGCGGCCTGTATCAGATCAGCGCCCATGTGGCCTCAGTGACCGTTAGCGTTTTGCTTTAATCTCGGACCATCCTGACGGCAATCAACCATGAATCGCTATCGCTGGCATATGACGCTTCGACCGCTACACTGGGGACTGCTTGGCCTGCTTCTGCTGGTTCTCGGATGCCAGGATGAAGGCTTATTGCCTCCGGAGCCTACCGGTGGGGCCCTGTTTGCGCGCTACGTAGCCATCGGCAACAGCATCACTGCTGGTTATCAATCCGGTGGCATCAACGCTACCCTGCAGCAACAGGCCTACCCTGTGTTGCTTGCAAAGGCCATGGGCACTCCCTTCAATCTGCCCCTCTTGCGCAACCCAGGCTGCCCACCACCGCTGGTTAACCTCCTCACGGGTGAACGTTTGGGCGGATTGCCCGGTGACTTCTGTGCCTACCGACAGGTGCCTCCTCCCCGCATCATTAACAATGTGGCTGTGCCCGGCGCTAAAGTGATCGACGTGCTCACCAACCTGGGCGAGGGCACTTCAGCCAACACGCTAACGCTGCTACTCCTGGGGGGCCGCACCCAGCTCGAGGCCGCGGCCGAGGCACGTCCAACGTTTGTATCTGTCTGGATCGGCAACAACGACGTGCTCGGCGCAGCGATTGCGGGCAACACCGCCCTCATCACGCCACTTGAGGCCTTTCAGCAACGCTACACGCAGATGTTGAACAAACTGCAGGCAATGGGCGTGCAGGGCGGCTTGTTGATCGGTGTGGCGAACGTGACGGTCATTCCGCATTTTTCGCCAGGCATTGCCTATGCGCAGGCCGAACAGGCAGGCGCTTTTCCCCCAACCTTCGACGTGGCCGATAACTGCGCCACCACAGGCGCCACCACCCTGGTACCTTTCTCGTATGCCTTTGGCGAACTGCTGGCCGCCGCGATGCAGGGCCAGTCCGTTACGCTCGACTGCGTCAACGATCCCCGAATGCTCTCTCCGGCGGAGACAAGTACGCTCGTCCAGACCGTCGAGCAATACAATACTTTCATCCAGCAACAGGCTGACCGGCTGGGCTGGGCCTACGTAGACCCGAACGTGAAACTACAGGAGCTCAAAAGTCAGGGGCAGATCCCTGTATTCCCCAATGTAACCGCCGAAGAGCCTTTTGGCCCTTACTTTAGCTTGGACGGCGTGCATCCCAGCACCGCCGCCCACCGACTGGTAGCTCAGGAAGCGGCTGCCGCCATCAACGCCGTTTACGGGACCAACCTGCAGATACAGTAAATGCCGGTTTCCCGGACGTGCCGATACTCTCCCGGCCCCTTCAGGGGCCTTTTTTTTTGGTAGCGGTTCTTTAACCGAACCGTTTCATTTGCCGAACGCTTCAGCGCGTAACTTAAGCTCGCTTTCCCCCAAACCCACCCCGTGATCCCCCATGCTGCAACGTCGTGTTGTTGGCGTGGTCGGTACCGGCCATGTCGGCGTAGCTGCGGCCTATGCGTTGTTCATCAAAGGATTGGCCAGTGAACTGATCCTGATCGACAAAGACACACGCCGCGCGGAGGGCGAGGCCATGGACCTGATGCACGGCCAGTCCCTGGTGGGTAGTATGACCGTACGCGCAGGCACCTACACTGATCTGAAAGAGGCACAGCTTGTGATTATCAGTGCAGGCGTGGCACAGCGTCCCGGCGAAAGCCGTCTGGCTCTGCTCAACCGCAACGCTGAAGTCTTTCGGGAAATTATCGACGAGCTGGATCGCCATGCCCCCCATGCGATTCTGATTATTGCAACGAATCCGGTAGACATCCTTACCTACGTGGCTCAGGAACTCAGCAGACGACCGGCCGCGCACATTATTGGAACCGGCACGTTACTCGATACAGCCCGTTTCCGGGCGCTGCTGGGTCAGTACTACGGCGTGGATCCCCGGTCGGTCCATGCCTACATTCTGGGCGAGCACGGCGACTCGGAAGTGGCCATCTGGAGTCAGGTAGCCATTGGCGGCCAGCGTATTTTGAACCGTACCGTGCTTGGCCGGCCGTTCGACCAGGAGCGTATGCAACAGATCTTTGAAGAAGCCCGCCGGGCAGCCTATGAAATCATCGACCGCAAGGGCTACACCAACACAGCCATCGGGGTCGTGATCGCACGCCTCGTCGAGGCCATCCTCGACGACGAAAAGAGCGTGCTGCCGGTAAGTGTCCGCCTCACCGGCGAATATGGCATCCAAAACGTGTGCCTGAGCATTCCCTGCGTGATCGGCCTGCAGGGCATTGAAGGCCGCGTACTACCCGAATTAAGCCCGGATGAGCTGAACGGCCTGCGGCACTCGGCCGAAATCCTGCAACAATCGTTGCACGCGCTTTCGCTATAGGCTGGCAGCAATGACCAGGCCTTTCTATGAATTCCTTGCCTCTTCCAGGTATTGCGGAGTTTTTCACTCCACGGGGAACAGGCGTTCCCTCATGCCCGGACCAAGGATGTAAAGGGAGAGTGCGCCCAGCTTTTCCAGCTCACTGGTGACGAGGTACCCAGTGGCCTTCACGATAAACCTGGCGGATGTGCTCCAGCATTACCCGATCAATTTTAAGCGTATCGCCGGCGGCCAGGTCTACGGCTTCAACTGCCGGAATGCGCATGTCATAGTTTTCCCATCCCATGAAATCGATCAGGATGCGCTGGAAGGTGGTATCGACCACGCCATTGATCGGACCATCGTAAAAGCCCCGATCTCTCCAGATCTGCTGCAGCTCGCGGGCAATCTCTGGTGTTACGGGAATCAAGTCTTCAGGTCGTCCAGGTGAAAAATACAACTTATTTAGCTCGTACAGACGGATCAGCTCGTCGATAGGCCGGGGGTGATCATAAACAGAGAGGTCGATGTAGTTGTCGAGGCCGTCGTAGCCGGCCCCTTCGCGCACAACAAGCAAGGCGGCACTCTGCTGGCCCCGTCGGTCGCCCCCGGCTTCCTGACCGGCTTTGAGCGCGGCCAGCAGGCGCTCGGCCAGTGGTCCTTTCGTCTCTTCGAAAGCCCGCGCCATCGCTATGACGGTTGCTTCGGAAACCAGGATGTTACCCTGCGCCGTGTAACCATACCCTGTAACCACGTGCCCTGGCGTGGCAGCCCTGGCTTCCCCTGAACGCTGGCCAACGCGTCCGCCAGCCCACGGGAAACACTCGGTGCCCGTCCAGCTAACCGCATTCCCGTGGGCATCTACCATCCCTACCTGGCGGAGCTGGCGGCCTTCATCCTGGCGCAGCACTATGCGCAGGGCTTCCTCGGCCGTAGCCCCGTTCGCCATCAGCTCCAGCCCCTTCAGCGCATAGTCCAGCTCGGCAAAACTCTGCGTGGCCACCGCCCCAACGCCTGCCCGGGCCCACGGAACAATCGGCCGCACATTAGGAAATTTTGACTGCACCGCTACGCCCAGCTCACCCGTCTCCGGATCATATCCCACAATCGAAAACGTCGCCACCAGCGGTGTCCGGTCGCCCGCCGACTGTACGGGTATCAGCATGAAGGCAAGCGCGCTCAGCAATATCCCGGATAGTCGTAGCCTGTCGCGCACACGCATCATGGCGTCATTTTTGCTTTAAAAACAAGCGGTTAGTCTCCCCAATACAAAAGATCGGGGTTTGCCCATAAAAAGTCCAGCGTCAAACTTTGGCGATGCCGCTGCGTTGGTGATCTGAACGTAAACTTCGCTTGCCGTCATGCAACGTACGCTGTTACTGCTGGGACTCACGCTGGGGCTGGTATCTTCCCTTCGGGCGCAGGAAGACTATACGTTTCGCATTGCGGCTGTCAAGTACGGAGGTGGTGGCGACTGGTATCAGGCCGTCTCCCCCCTACCTAATCTGCTACGCTACGTGCGTGCGCACACCCATATCGACGTAGCTCCCCAGGCCGATGTGGTCGAATTGAGCAGTGATCGGATTTTTAACTATCCTTTTCTATTCCTGACCGGACATGGCAACATCGTGCTCACCGACGATGAAGCCCGCCGACTCCGTCGCTATCTGGAAAATGGTGGCTTTCTCTACATCGACGACGATTACGGGCTCGATCCGTACATCCGTCGTGAGATGAAAAAAGTCTTCCCGGAGCAGGAGTTTGTCGAACTGCCCTTTAGTCATCCGATCTATCACATTCACTTCGACTTTCCTAATGGACTGCCCAAAATCCACGAACACGACGGCAAGCCCCCCCAGGGCTTTGGTCTGTTCCACAATGGCCAACTGGTGGTCTTCTACACCTATGAAACGAACATCAGCGACGGCTGGGAGGCACCGTCGGTGCACGGCGATCCGCCGGAGAAGCGGGAAGCAGCACTGCGCATGGGCACCAACATTCTCGTCTATGCCCTGACCCGACTCCAACCACCAACCTGAGGAGGAGCTTATGCGGATCGGACTGGTGCTATTGCTGACGGTTGCTGGTGTGTTGTATCTGTACAACCCAAAACCTCAAGCCTTTCAGGAATACGTGCAAAATCAAGTCGCTGCACACCCGCAGCAAGAGCTGGGAGGCTCGGTCATCGGTCGGGCCTTTGCGGGAACCAGTGCCGAGCTGGCGGCCGTGCTTTCCCGAAAGGCCGCACGTCGCGATAACTACTACTTCTGGAGCATTTACACCGTCGATCCCGATGGTGACGATGGCGAGCAGGACTACTGGCGGTTTCTGGGCATTGGCGGGCAGTTCTTTCTGATTGAGCGTCCCAAACGCTGACGCAATTTTTCGTACCGGGGCTCCCCAACCGGCTCGGTATTTTTTGTATTTTGCCGGCGGGCCCCTGGACCATCACCGAGACGAACCATGTCGGTACTGGAAACGCAGGATCCAGAAGTTTTTCAGGCAATCCAGAAGGAAGTCGAGCGCCAGAACAACGGGTTGGAACTGATCGCTTCGGAGAATTTCGTGTCGCGGGCTGTGCTGGAGGCCATGGGTTCTCCCCTGACGAACAAGTATGCCGAGGGCCTGCCCGGGAAGCGTTATTACGGTGGGTGTGAGTACGTGGACCTTGTAGAAGAGCTGGCAAGGGAGCGCGCCCGTAAACTTTTCCGATGCGAATGGGTCAACGTGCAGCCTCACTCAGGGGCACAGGCCAATGCGGCGGTATATCTGGCCACGCTCAAGCCCGGCGATACCTTTCTGGGGCTCGACCTGGCGCACGGCGGCCACCTGACGCATGGCAGCCCGGTCAATTTCTCCGGCATGCTTTACCATGCAGAATACTATGGGGTCGAAAAAGATGGACCACTGGCAGGCCGCATCGACATGGATAAGGTGCGCGACAAGGCTCGTAAGGTGCGGCCCAAGCTCATTTCTATCGGAGCCAGTGCCTACCCGCGCGATTTCGACTACAAAGCCTTTCGAGAAATTGCCGACGAGGTGGGCGCGCTGCTGTGGATGGATATGGCGCATACAGCCGGCTTAATTGCAGCGGGGGTGCTGAACGATCCGATGCCTTATGCCCACATCGTCACTACCACCACGCACAAGACGCTGCGGGGCCCCCGCGGCGGGATGATTCTGATCGGACGCGATTTCGACAACCCGTTCGGTATCCGGGCGCCCAAAAGTGGTCGGCTCAAAAAAATGAGCGAAGTGCTGGACTCGGCCGTTTTCCCGGGCACGCAGGGAGGGCCACTCATGCACGTAATCGCCGCAAAGGCCGTCTCCTTGGGCGAGGCCCTCAAGCCGGCGTTCAAGACCTACGCCGCGCAGGTCGTGCGCAACGCCAAGGCGATGGCCGAAGCCTTCCTGGAGCGCGGCTACCATCTGGTCTCCGGCGGCACCGACAATCACCTGGTCCTGATTGACCTGCGCAACAAAGGGTTGACCGGCAAAGAAGCAGAAACTTTACTGGGCGAGGCGGGCATCACCGTTAACAAGAATATGGTGCCTTACGACGACAAAAGCCCCTTTGTCACCAGCGGTATTCGTATCGGAACGCCGGCCATGACGACCCGGGGTTTCAAGGAAGAAGAATTTCGTCAGGTAGTGGACTGGATCGATCAGGTACTCACGCACCCGCGCGACGAAGCGCTGCGGCGTCGGATCCGGCAGGAGGTAGAGGCGCTATGCCGACAGTTTCCACTGTACGACTTCGTGGTCGCCTGAAGCGGAACGCATGGGCCTGTTTGGGGTTTTCAGAGCGACAAAGTCTTTGAAGACAGGCCCCTGAGGGCCAGAATTGCTACAAGGCGGCAATGGCAGAGCGTACCCTGAGCCCGTCGGCTTATGCCGACCTGGTTGACCTCGGGCGTCGGTTATATGCCCGCGCGCTGGTGCGCCGCGAGCAGGAACCTATCACCGATCCGCGCGGCCAGCCCATCGGTTGGCTGCTGGACACCCGGATTCCGATGCTGGAAGGAAATACCTTTCGGGAAGTTGGTTGTGTGCTGGCCGAGCGGATACGTGCCCGCGGGCTGCGGCAGATCGCTGGCTTTGGGTTTGGTGCCTACGCCCTGGTTTGCGCTGTTCTCTCGGCCCCGCCGCCGCCCGGGGCCCCGGAGCTGCGCGGTGGATTCGTCCGCGAGCAGCGCAAGCCCTACGGCCGCCATCGGCTGGTTGAGGGCCCCCTGCGCCGCGAAGAGCCCGTGGTGCTGGTAGACGACATCCTCAACAGTGGTCGAAGTGCAGCCCGCGCTATAGCACTGCTACGAAGCGACGGCTTTCAGGTGGATGGCGTATTGACGCTGTTCAATTTTACCTGGAGCAATGGCCGCGCACGCCTGGAAGCCGAAGGGCTCTGGGTCGATTCCCTGTTGGATCTAAACCTGCGGGATGGACCTCGAAGTGCATCGGACTCCCTGTAGGTTCGATGCGCGTCTGTGCTGGAGACTACCATGAAACTGTTTGGAGCACGTAGTTCATCTTCGGCCACCACCTCTCCGCTTCCTCCGGCGCAAGGAGACGGCGCGCCCGCGCCGTCTGCAGCGGAGACCGATATGGCCGAAATGTCATTTCTGGATCATCTGGAAGAACTGCGCTGGCGCTTAATTAAAGGACTGGCTGGCGTACTGGCCGCCACAATCCTCAGCAGCTTTTTCAGCAAGTGGATCATTGACCATATCTTGCTGGGCCCTACCCGTCCCAGCTTCATTATGTACCGAATCTTTGGACTGGACGCCAAGCCGCTGGAGCTGCTCAACCGCACCATCACCGGACAGTTCTTTGCTCATATTGGCACGATCCTGTTTGTGGGCATCATTATCGGCTCGCCCGTCCTCATCTATCAGATCTGGAAGTTTATCGAGCCCGGACTGTACCCTCACGAAAAGCAGGGCATGCGCTTTGCTGCCGTCTTTGCCACAGGCTTCTTTATCCTGGGCGTACTTTTTGGCTACCTGGTGATCACTCCGCTGGCCCTGCAGTTTTTTGCCAACTATACTATTTCTGAGCAAATCCTTAACCAGTTCGATATCACAAAGTACTTCAACATGATAACCATGTGGGCCTTCGGGGTGGGTCTGCTGTTTGAGCTTCCCGTGGTGGTGTACTTTCTGGCCAAGATGGGCCTGATCAACGGCGACACGTTGCGGAAAGGACGCCGATACGCGCTGGTCATTGCCCTGATACTGGGAGCCCTGTTCACTCCACCCGATCCGATTTCGCAGGTGCTGGTGGGAGTTCCGCTTTTATTACTCTATGAATTGTCGATACATATAGCAGCTTTTGTGAGTCGGCGGCGCGAAGAGGAGCTACGCCGTGCACTTTACTAACTGCCTACAGAGATGGCTGCATCTAAACGTCGGAAGCTCCGTCTGTTACTTGTCCTGGTAGCGGGGCTGAGTATTGGTCTTGCCGTCCCGAATAACGACACTTTTTTTGCCCTCCAGAAGCATTTCCGCATCTTTGGGGCGCTGTACGAAACGCTGGTCACCGATTACATTGATCCCATTGATCCGGGCCAGCTTATGCGGACGGGGATCGATGCCATGCTGGCCGAGCTGGACCCCTACACCTCGTTTTTTGACGAAGCAGACCGCGGGGAGATTGAACTGCTGACACGTGGACGTTATGGGGGTGTGGGGCTGAATGTGGGCATTCGCAACGGCAGACTTACGGTGCTGGCTCCTATCGAAGGCGCTGCCGGCTATCGCCAGGGCATTCGCACGGGCGACATCATTACGCACATCGACGGTCAGCCCACCGACGGTCTCTCCCTGAAAACGGTGCGTCAGATGTTGCGTGGCCAGCCAGGCACCACAGTAACCCTGACTATCGAACGCGAAGGGGAGCCTTTGCCGCTGCAATTTGTGCTGACGCGTGAAGAGGTGCAGCTCAAAAACGTCACCTATGTGGGCTTCCTGAACGACGACACAAGCGAAGGACTGGGTTACATCCGACTGGAACGCTTTGCCCTGGGCGCTGGCGAAGAGGTGCGGCAGGCCATCGAACAACTGCGAGCAGCTGCCCCCCTGCGAGGCCTGGTACTTGACCTACGGAACAATCCAGGCGGCTTGTTGGAGGCAGCCGTCGAAGTGGCCAGCCTGTTCGTACCGCAGGGAGCACCGATCGTCTCGACGCGAGGCCGCACACCGGATCGCACCCGCGTCTACCGTAATGAGTCGGCGCCCCTGTATCCCGAGCTGCCGTTAGTGGTGCTGGTCAATGAGCTCAGTGCTTCGGCCAGTGAGATTGTCGCCGGAGCCATTCAAGATCTGGATCGCGGCCTGATTGTCGGGACCAACACCTACGGCAAAGGGCTGGTGCAGATCATCCGTCCCCTTCCGTACAATACCGCACTCAAACTAACTACCGCCGCCTATTATACGCCCAGTGGACGGAGCATTCAGGCCATCGACTATAGCCGGCACGACGGGCGTGGCCGGCTTGTACCCGACTCGCTGCGGAACATCTTCTACACTCGTAACGGTCGCATCGTGCGTGATGGCCATGGCATTGAGCCCGATGTGGTGGTTACCCCTCCAGAACCTGGTCCGTTAGAGACCGCATTGCGTCGACAGGCCGCCTTTTTTTTCTTTGCGAATTACTATGTAGCGCAGCATCCATCTCCCCCCACTCCGGACGTTCACGTAGACGAACACATGCTGCAGGAATTCCGCGCCTGGCTGAACGCCCGGCATTTCGACTATCAGATTGCCGCTGAGCACACCCTGGCCACACTGCAGACGCAACTGGAGGCGGCCCGCTACACCCAGGCCCTGGAGGCCTTACAGACAGTTCGTTCTGCTCTGGAACGCGCCAAAAAGGCGGCTTTTGAGCGCGAAGCTGAAGCACTCCGCCGTCAGATCCGGCAGGAATTATTGACCCGCTATCTGCCTCCGGAAGCGCGTATGCGGTATCTGCTGGCCGACGACCCGGTCGTGCAGCGAGCGGCTGCCCTGCTTCGCGACACCCAGACCTACGCGGCCTTGCTTGCTCCAAACTGATGCAACCAACCTATCTGCTCCTCCTGTCGGGTATCGGACTGCTGGGAGGCTTCCTGGCCGGCCTCGTCGGTGTAGGAGGCGGAATCGTCTTTGCACCCGTACTCTTCTTCTATTTCCAGGCCATCGGTGTGCCGGCTTCGGTGGTTACGCCACTGACGCTGGGTACGAGTCTGTTCTGTACGCTGCTCGCTTCTCTCAGCAGTGCCTGGTTTCAGTATCGGAGACAGGCTGTTGTGGCGACCGTTGCCCTGGGGGCTGGTCTGTTCAGCGCCCTCTCTATCACGCTCACCACCCGCTACGTCACCACCCAGCCCTGGTACAATGGCACAGCCTTTCGCCTGGTTTTCGGATTCGTACTACTATCGGTGGCCTTGCGCATGCTCCGTGGTAAGGAACGCAATCCAGGCGTCGCTGCCACCTTTCACCTGCGGTGGTCCGTGCTGGCAGGCGCCGGCACCGTGGCCGGTACTGTGGCGGCCGCAGCCGGCGTAGGCGGCGGCATCATCCTGGTTCCCCTTTACCATCGGCTGCTGGGACTGCCCATGCACCGGGCAGTTGGAACCTCCAGTGCCACAATCGTGCTCATTTCGCTGGCAGGCATTCTGAGCTATGCCCTGTCGGCGCCTGCTACCTCGCCCGGTATGCCCACGCTGGGACATGTGGACGTATTGCACGGCCTGCTCCTGGCCGTACCGGCCACTATCAGCGCCCGCTTTGGAGTGCAGACGGCCCACCGACTTCGTACCATCTGGCTACGCCGCGCTTTTGCCGTGCTGGCCCTCTTTGTCGCCGGCCGCCTGCTCCTGCAGGCGCTCAGCCAGATCGTCGGGTAAGCCTGCGTCTCATCAGCGGTTGCATCGAAAGGACGTTTTGACCAGCCATCATCTAAAGCCCGCCCGCTGATTTCGTCTCGGGAAGTCTAAGCCACCGTTCGCCTTGCTTGACCGCTACGCCATTACCAGTACAGCAGCACCTTGTAGCTGCCCCTCGCGAAGTTGCCGAAGCGCTTCGTTGGCCTCCTCCAGGGGAAAACAGCTCACCTCGGTGCGCACAGGAATGGTAGGCGCAAGCTTCAGAAACTCTTCCCCATCCTGGCGTGTCAGGTTGGCTACCGAACGGATCACTCGTTCTTCCCACAGTAGCCGATAGGGAAACGACGGGATATCGCTCATGTGAATGCCGCCGCATACCACTACCCCACCTCTGTCTACTGACCGCAGCGCCTCGACCACCAGCGCGCCCACCGGCGCAAAGATCAGAGCGGCATCAAGCAACTCGGGCGGCCGCTCGGTCGAAGCACCCGCCCAGACGGCGCCCAGCTTGCGGGCAAACTCCTGCGCGGCCACGTCGCCAGGACGGGTGAACGCATAGACCTGCTGTCCTCGCGCTACAGCCACCTGGATGATCAGGTGCGCAGCAGCCCCGAAGCCATAGAGCCCCAAGCGCTCAATGTGCGGTCCGGCCAGCCGATAGGTACGGTAGCCGATCAACCCTGCGCATAGCAACGGTGCGGCATGCGGGGCATCGTACACCCTCTCGGGTAACGGGTAGCAGTAGTCGGCCCGAGCCGTAGTAAATTCAGCAAAGCCCCCGTCACGCGTGTATCCTGTAAAACGGGCGTTCGGACACAGGTTTTCTTGCCCCCGACGGCAATAGCGGCAGGCACCGCACGTCTCGGCCAACCAGGGCACCCCCACGCGATCCCCTTCCCGAAAGCGGGTTACACCTTCGCCTCGACGCACTATCCGGCCCACGATCTGATGGCCCAGAATAAGCGGCAACTTTGGTTCGGGCAGCTCACCATCCACAATGTGCAGGTCGGTACGACATACCCCGCAGGCTTCCACGCGCAGCAGAACCTCACCGGGAGCCGGCTCAGGCACCGGAAGCGTTCGCATCACCAGGGGTTGGCCGGGCGCTTCCAGTATCATGGCCCGCATGGTCGCAGGAATCGCTTGCTTCATGGCCGACTCATCTCGTCACGTTGAAAGCAAGCGTACAGATAGGGTTGTTCTACGCCACCGGGCGTGACATGGTGCTCCTGACTATGGCGCACCAGTCGGAAACCCGGCCCTATCGTACGCACCAGGGTGTCCAGATCATACCGCACAACCGGCAACCCGCTACAGGTCGGCGGCGCCTCAGGCGCAAACGTTGCCAGGATTACAAAACCGCCGGGCCGAAGCGCAGTGCGCAACTGCTCCAGGTAACGCGCTCGGTCTGCCATATCAACCAGAAAGTGAAATACGGCCCGGTCATGCCAGAGATCGTAGGCGGTTGCCGGAAGGGACACCTCCGTAATGTCGGCAGTAATCCAGGTAACCCGTTCAGCCTGCTGTCCCAGACGGGCCCGTGCCTGTGCCAGTGCCGTGGCCGACAGATCCAACACCGTAATCGCCTCGAAACCCAGCGCCAGCAGATCATCGACTAGCGTCGAAGCTCCCCCTCCAACATCCAGGATCCGCGCACTTCGGGACAGGTCTAACGCTCGAATAAAGGTCAGGGACGTATCGAGATGAGGCCGATACCAGCCTACGCGCTCTATCGGCCGCGTTGTATAGATGCGTTCCCAGTGTGCCCGCCGGTCTTTCATCGCTGTTGCATCTGGGCCAGTAGCTCAATGAAGACCGCATTCGTCCATCCAAAGCCGATTTCGTTCGACGTATAGCCGTAGCGTAACGCCACATCAGATCGGCGTTGGATGACGTCGTATTTCTCCAGGATCACACCGGTTCGCTCAAAATCTTCCACAATCATCGAAACGAACTTGGCCGTAAGTCGGTCGGCCGCTTCATCGTAGCCGTAGCGCCGAAGGCCTTCGACTGCGATCAGATAGAGCGGCGCCCATCCATAGGGTGCGTCCCACTGACTGCCACTGATGCGCGCGCTGGTGAGCAGTCCGCCAGGAGCCTCCAGCAGGTACAGGTTGGCTGCCACGCGAGCCGCCTGTTCCGGTGAGGCCATACCGACCCAGAGCGGGTAGAACGTGGTCGCAAACACATAGTCGCTGCGACGGCCCGTCCGAAAGTTGTAATCAAAGTACAGCCCGCGTTCGGGATCCCACAGGTAACGATTCACACGTTCACGCCGCGCCTCCGCCCGCGCGCGCCACCTGGCGGCAGCGACCGTATCGCCCAGAATTTCGTGCATACGCGCAGCATCCATTTCCATCCGATACAGCAGGGCATTCAGTCCTACCGGAGCATAGTGAATGATATCCACGCTGAACGGCCCGAAGCGATTGGACGGATCGAAGCCTGATTCCCGCATGGAGCGGTCGCCTTTGTAAAAAAGTGGCGTCAGAGAATCTGCCTGAGCCACGTAGTAGAGTGATTTGTCGTAAGCCTCCACCTCCTGCGTGCGGTAGTATTCACGGACACGGTCGTAGTGCGTACGGCCCTGCGCATCGCGCTCGCCAGCGACCACCTCCGGTGCCGGCCCTTCCCCCAGATCATAGTACCGGGAAAGCCCTGTCTCGCCGGCCAGATGAGGCGGCGTGGTCCAGTAGGCATAGTAGCGCTCAATGAGCGGGATAGCTGCGGCCAGCCAGTCGCGATCATGGGTGTGTTCATAAACGGCCAGTACCATCGCCGTCAGAAAAGGCGGCTGGGAGCGCGTCAGGTAATAGGTTCGATTGGCGTTAAGCACCTTTCCATAATGATGCACCTGGTAAAGGTGGTTGTCCGTCATGGCTCTGGCCAGATCGATCCGCCCGTCACGGAGCAGTCCGACAACGATGAAGTAGCTATCCCAACCGTACATTTCATTGAAGCGGCCACCTGGTACGACGTACGGCTCTGGCAGGTAGAGCAGACCGTGTGGATGGATCTTGTCTAACTGGGCCACCGGATCCTCGGGCAACACGCGCAGCTCAATCTGTTGCAGCACCGAATCAGGCAGCTCCTGCCGAAGCCGGTCCCATACCGCTGCGGAATCCTCGGTGGCCGCGATGTAAAGCGGCCAGGGCATGCCGGGCTCGTGTTCGATCTTGGGATCCTGTACGGCCGCCAGCAGATCGCGATGTGAACGCGTCAGCACGTCCCAGCTCTGACGGATGTAGGCCCGCACGGCCTCGATACGCTCGGCCGAAGGCAACGGCACATAGCAGGCTGCTCGGTCCTGCGCCTGAACCGGAAGTGCCAGGGCAGCCCCCAGCATCAACAACCAGCAGATGCGCACGCGCATGGCTTGCTCCGAGTTGGTTGTAAGTCAGTAGCGTGCTGGCCTCCGGGCAGCCTCCAGGGCCCTCCGGATAAAGGCCCGTAGATCGTCGTTCGCAGTGGCCAGATCTTCGTCGCGCAGATACATCATGTGGCCGCTTCGATAGCCTTTGAAAAAGAGTCGATCACGAAGTTTACCACTTGGATCCAGTTGCCACATGGTGTATTTGGCCGCGAAATAATCGGTCCCACCATCAAAATAGCCGGCTTGAATGAGCACGTGCAGATAGGGATTCTGCGCCATGGCCCGCCGGAGCTGCTCGCCGGTCTCATTGCCCTCACGGTTCCAGGGACGAACCGGACCGAAAATCCAGTATTCCAGCTCCGTCCGAAAACCCAGCACCTCCCGCAGGTAATAGTTGATGGCTGGCGTGAAGGCATGATTCCAGGCGCTGAGGGCCGGGTCATGATCAAAGCGCTCACCGGCTGCCTGCCGATCAACACCCCGGTAGCGGGAATCCAACCGGCCGATGGTGAGCCCCTCATCCCGCAGCAATTCCTTCCAGAACACGTTGCGGGGGACGGCCAGGTTATACTGCAGCACCACCTGCTCGGAAATGCCTGCATAGGTGGCTACCTGTCGGGCAATCTCGCGGCGGCGTTCCGGCACCAGAAAGCCGCCCCGCACCAGAGCTGGCAGATATTCCTCCACGGTGAACGTTTCTACTTCCGGAAGCAACTCCTCCAGATCGCGTTGTTGCAGTTCGGGCGTCAGCTTTCGGTGATACCAGGCAGCGGCCGCATAGTAGGGTAGCAGCAGTGCCTGTCCCACCGGGCCGTCCCGCTCAAGGCCCAGGCCCGTGGGCGAGACCAGGATTACGCCGTTCAGATACATCCAGTGGCGTTCCTGGAGCACACCGGCCAGCCCGGCCACCCGCGTCGTGCCATAGCTTTCGCCGATCAGAAATTTGGGTGAGCGCCAGCGTCCATGCCGATTCACCCAGGCCACAATCCAGTCGGCCAGATAGGCGATATCTTCATTCACGCCGAAGAACTGCCGGCGATCAACCGTATCGCTTAAAATCCGCGAAAAGCCGGTATTGACCGGATCCACATAGACAATATCGGCCACATCGAGAATAGAATGCGGATTCTCCTCGATACCGTATGGCTGCACCGGGAAGCCTTCCGGATCGATACGCACGCGACGCGGACCGGTATAACCGAGGTGCATCCAGACCGAGGCGGATCCAGGCCCCCCATTGAACGAAAAAATCAGCGGCCGCAGCGAACGATCCTGCACGTCCTCACGCTCATAGTACACATAGAACATCGTAGCAATCGGCCGTCCCCACCGGTCCCAGACCGGCTGCATGCCCGCCTCGGCCCGATAGGGAATCCGCTGTCCTTTGACGGTGACCGTGTGGCGCGTAACCACAGTGGTATCGATCGGTGGCTGCCGCAGCTGGGCTTCAGCGGTCCACGCCTGCGACAGGATTGCTATCAACCCGAACGCCACCCTGCGCTTCATAGTCCAGCCTTCCTCTTGTTTGAATTGTTCAGCGCTTACTACGGGTCAATATCCAAAGGCCCAAGCTTTTCCGCAATGCCTCGGCACACTCCCGGCTATCGGGCCAAAATTTTTTTGCTTCCATCGGAACCCTTGCGCTGGCCATCCGTTGTGCACATCGTTAACGTTACTTTACACGACGTCACCTCCTGCAGTTTAGCCGTTTCCGGGTTGCTCTTCTTCAGGGTAGAACGGTTTTCGGTGCCAGGCTGCGCGAGGCGACCCAATACCCAAGGTATCATGGCTCAACGAGGACGCGTCAAGTGGTTCAACATTGACAAAGGCTATGGCTTTATTGAACCCAACGACGGCAGCAAGGACGTATTCGTCCACCGTAACAACGTACCCGGTCTTGGCTGGGACGAAGGGCTTCGCGAAGGCGAAGAGGTCTCCTATGAAGTCGAGCACACGCCCAAAGGGCTTAGCGCGATGAACGTCGAACGCCTTTCACGGTCGTCCGAACTGTTCTGAACACGCCGCTAAGGCGTAACGATAAACGCCCGGTCTCCAAAGGCCGGGCGTTTTGTTTTGTCGCTGGATCTGTTCTGGCTATCTAACGGACGGCCGCTCGTCGAAGGGCGTCGTATCACCTCATTCATCAATGAAGAAGAGCAGGCAGTCCAACTGGACAAGATCGTACCGTTCCTGCTGGAGACGCGCCCGAAAGAACTGAGGGCCATTCATGTATCGGTGAAGAACTTTGCCGCCCATGTGGAGGTGGACGATCGGATCGTAACGGGCCAGAACTCGGCCTCGGCCGAAGGCGTAGGCCGGGCTCTGGTCGAAGTGCTCTACCGCCTGCAGATACCGGCCTGAGCGCCGGTCCGCTATACCCCGGCAAACGCCGGATGCACCACTCCGGCCTTTTTAATCAAATGCCGAACACGAGAGAATCCCACAGCCGCGGCCAGCGTTCGCCTACAGTAACGTCCGACAAACCCCCAACGCCGGCTATGGAAGAACCCGCCTTTGTGCCCGCCTACAACCGTCCAAAAAAGCCGGGCATCTGGATGAACCTTGACAACACGGTGTCCATCTACCACGTGGTGGGACCCGACGACACCTTCGAGGAAGCGGCCCAGGCCCTTTTTGCCCTGCTGCGCGAAGCGCAGGAACGCTTTCCGGACTGGCCGCGACTGCTCTTCATCGACATCATCGGCCACGAGGGCGAGCGGGCAGGCTTTGACGACGACTTCTTCGAGTTTCAGCAAGAGTTCCTGTTTTCGACACTGGCGCCGTTTGTAACCGCCCTCGACACCCCGCTGACCGGCCCCCTACTCAACCCGGCCCCCCAGCGCAACGACCTGCCGGATCGCCTGGTGATCAGGACGCCTCAAGACTAACCGTCGCTCCTCAATCACTTGTATTCATACCTCAACAGGGCAATCTCTCTTGACAAGATCTTTTTTTTAGGTTAGACGTGTCGGTTTTTTACTCCCATCCAACCCGGTAGCGCCATGGTACTACACAAGTTGCTGCGATGGCTGCCTGCATGCAATGCCTTCTTCTTTGCAGTCATTCTCTCCGGCAGCCTGATCTTACTGGACCCGTCCCCGGCCTGGGCCGCTAAATGCAGAGCGGAAGTAACCTGTGGAGACGGCGCTAAAGTATCCTGCGAAGCGTCGGGTCCTAATTCACAATGCGAAGCAAGCCAGAGAGATGGTGAAGTTTGCTGCTACGACGGGGATGGCTGGTCCCATGGCTTTTGCCGTGAGTAGGTGAAACGTAGTCGGGGGATAGCAGCTTGTCTCTGCTATCCCCCTTTGAATCGCCGCAAAAGCGCCATGAAACCCCTGACAGGCTTCCTCCTGCTTCTATTCACTGCTTCTCAGACTGCGCAGGCCCAAGAGATTCCTTACATCGATCTGTACCCAGACACAGCGCTTACCGTACTGGGCCCGCATTTTTACCTCGACAAAGTCGTGGCCATTACCTATGCACCGACGCATGGATACTTCATTGGGGACGACGAGCTGAGTCAGATTGCCTGGACAAACCGCCAGTTCCAGCTAATACGTGCGTTAGGCAAACCCGGAGAAGGTCCAGAAGATTTGATGGGCGTATCCTCCCTTTATCTATGGGGAGATACCCTGTTGGTAGGCACAGGTGGGGTTATCAAAAAATTTTTGTTGCCCGATTTTGTATACCTTGATCGTTATCTCATTCGTAGTCGATGCGCGCATTGCGTTCACGTTACGCCTTACGGGATTGTACAAACCGTTGTCAGCTCCAAAGATCCTATTCGGTTGTATGATCTCCATGGACGTCTTTTGCGTCGCTTCGGACGTATACTGGAACCTGAGCATCCTTCTTCTGCTTTCTTTAATTTTCGCGCTGGCGTTTTTATAACAGAATCGCAAGACATTATTGCCATTCCGCGCCTGCATCCCCAGATCGAGCGGTACACTTTCGAAGGCAAGATGCAGGAGATTTTCACGCTAAACCAGCTCCCACTCCTGGCCCGGCTTTTTCAAGAAGCCTGGGATCGCACCCAGGAACTGCAACGCAAACAGCCTTACATGCTCGCACAGCTCTGGGGGGATGCGGCCTATGCAAAAGGCTGGCTCTATCTGACCGTAGCGATGCAGTGGCCCGATGCCCCTCACATTCAGCATGTGTTGGTCGTGCGGGTTACGCGTGAACGAATGCAGCTATCGCATATTCTGCGCCTTCACCGTGACCAGACACCGCTTCAGATGGGTCTCCTTGAAGCGGATCATATAGATGAGGTATCTCTATCTGCTCGCCTCATCGAAGTCATTCCTCAAACGGGCAAACTGCTGGCCCGGATGTTTCCGGAAGATCTGCTCTACGTCTACACGCTTCCCGAACAGCCATGAAGGCCGAACGCCTGCAACTGATCTTCTCCGGCATTCTGGCCGGATGCGCCCTGATTATCACCGGCGCCGTGCTGTACCGACTCCTGGCTACGCCGGAGGCCCCATCTCCACCTTCTTTCCCTGAAGACTTTGAAACGCTGCCCGCGTTACCGGATTCCCTCTGGGAACCGCTCCTCCAGGGCGGCCATCGGGTCGGCGCAGCGGAGCCCCAAGTAATTCTGGTGGAATTTCTGGATTACCGGTGTGCCTACTGCCGCCAGATACACCCGACGCTGGAAGCTCTGCTGGAGGCATATCCCGACCTGCAGATTATCTACCGGCACTATCCGCTGAACCTCAACCGCTCAGCAGCGGCCGCCCGCATTGCCCTCTGCGCCGACGCGCAGGGGTGGTTCGAACGCATGCACACCCGTCTTCTTACCGCCCAGAAACTGGATGTAGAAAGCTTGCTCTACGATCGCACGGCCTCCGAACGGGCCACCTTCGATTCGTGCCTGTATGGCAGGGATTCTCCTGTAGACTCCCTGCTGTTGCAGGACATCGCGCTGGCGCGGCGGGTAGGCGTGACCGGCACGCCCACGTTCTTTTTGAACGGACGCCGCGTGCCGGTAGGCGTTCCGGCCTCCCGACTTCGGGATTACGTCCACCAGGCGCTGCAGCGCGAAAGCCGCCCAGCGCAGCGCTGAATCCCTTCGGCCCTCTTCCTACACACCGGCCAACCTTTCCGACTGATCTGGAGCCCTCCCTTATCTCCAGACCGCCTTCAGAACTAAATGCCCATACCCATGTGTAAGACGGCACATCCCTTCTTGACATAATACTTTTTTTTTGTAGGTTACATGCCGACTTCTGTCTATCAGCCATTCTACCGAAAAAGCCATGAAGGTCTGACTTCTTCAATGGATGGTACTTCTTGCATTGCCCTTAATTTTTTCTGCCAACAACCCCAACACCATGGTTCCACTGGAGCCGGCTGCGCCCTGTCTTCAGACCGCGCAAGCCATTGCCAGATCTTCAGGGACTGGATTGTGCGAAATTCTGTGTCTTCCTATCTGGGAGCCCTGGTATGACGGGCCGGATCGCTATGGATGTAACAGTGGTGGAAGTGCAATCTGCCAGGGGATTCTGAAAGATCTGGAATGTCCGGGATGCGTAGGCGGTCCGGAATAACGCTATTGCTGGGGTTACTGGGACTGGTAGGAAATAGCTGGCCCGGTCCACTGTCTGCCCAGCAGCCACTGATCGGGGCACAACGGCGATTGCAGCTTGTGCCTCAGGCCCCGATTCCATTGCAAGGTACACGTATTGGCGACGTAGAAGAAGTGGTGGCGCATCCAACGCGCCCCCTGTTTTTTGTAATCGACCGCCGACCACCCGGTGTGTACAGCTTCGATCATCGGGGACGTTTTGTCCAGCGCTTTGGCAGGCAAGGCGAAGGCCCCCATGAATTTCTGGGGCGGTTACGGGTGGCAGCCTGGCAGGACACCCTGCTGATCCTGGACGGACTGCGTCGTCGGGTGGTTGCCTACCAGGTGGCTACCGGCGCTCCCCTGGCGCTTACCCGACTACCCAGTCCACTGCCGGCAGCCGTGCAACACTGGAAGCTCTATCGGGAACACCTGATCTTCTACTGGTCCGGATCGCTTCGTCCCCCTCTCGTCGAAGTTTATGATCTGAAGCAGAGGGCTTTCACCTATGCGCTCCGGGAAAACCTTACCCCGGAGCATCAGATGCTTTTGCGCTATGTGCATAGCGGAGGATTGACCCTCCTGGGCGATTCCCTGGTACTGGCCATGCCGGCCGATCGGCCGGTGCTCTACTTTCTGGATCTGCGTTCCGGCACGCAGGGACGCTGGCGCTCGCTTTCCGACCCAGCCTTTCATGCACCGCCGCTTGAAAAGCCGCTTCCTGCCTATGACTTCGAAGAGTGGGTGGCCTACATTACGCGCCGCAGCAGCACCTGCGGGCTGTTCCTGCTCCAGAATGGCTATCTCGTCGTTCAGTTAGAGCACGGTACCCGTGAGGAAGCCCGCTGGCTCCGGCTGATCATTCTGGATCCCACTACCCGCCAGGAAATCGACCGCATTACGTTCCCGGCTGCCCTGCGGCAACAATATCAGTTGCTCCATCGAAGTGGCATCTTTCTGACAGCACAGGGCAACTGCCTCTACCTTCGGCGCTTTTTGGAGGAGCAGGACCGCTGGGCGCTCTGGCCCTGGTGCCTGGAGCCCATCCCTTCCAGCAACTCCCCTTGAACTCGACCAACACTCACATACCCGAACCACCTACCGCTCCGCGTTTCCCCGCCTGCCCCTGCATCCGAACATCCTCACCAAGACTTGACAACAAGTTTTTTTTTAACATACGCAGCGAAGTTTCTTCAGCAATGCACTTTCCCGGTAACCAATCCGACAGGATATCATGATTGGACACATAGCACGAGCGGCGCTGATCTTGAGCATACCACTGATGCTTTCCGCCCCCTCGCCGGTCAACCTTTCAGCCGATCTGGAATCCCTCCCCTGCCTCCAGATCGCTCAACAACTGGCTCAGACAGCCCGCATCGATCTATGTGAGCTTGGATGTATGGAAATCTGGGAAAATCGATGGGAACCTGCGGGTGCCGTGTGCTATCGGACGAAAGATCAGATCTGTGTAGCTTTGCTCATGGAGTTAGGCTGTCCACCATGCAATGGAGGACCCGAATAATCAGCGCCCTTATCCTGCTCCTGCCCGGAACAGGCGGCGGTCTTGTTTGCTTTTCGCTTGCTCAACAGTTGACATTGGTGGGGGCACAACAGCGTTTTCAGCTCGTATCGCGGTCTCCCATTATAGTCCATGAAAAGCTTGTCGGAGACGTTTTTGATATCGCCTCCCATCCAACACAACCTTTATTCTTTGTGGTTGATCGCCAGCCTCCGGGTGTCTTTGTCCTAACAGCAAACGGACGTTTTCTGAGAAGCTATGGCCGTCAGGGGGAAGGCCCCGGCGAGTTTCTGGGGCCGCCGTCTGTTACCGTTTGGGGCGACACCCTACTCGTCCTCGATCCTGCACGCAATCGGTTAGAGGCCTATCGAGTGACTACGGGCCAGCTACTTACGTTCAGCATGTTGCCCCAGAATCTTCCTGGTTTCCAGCACTGGATCCTTCACAGCAATCATCTGGTCCTCTATTTGTCAGGCCGGCTTCACGCCGCCCTGGTTGAGGTTTATGATTTCTCGCGACGTCGATATACCCATACGCTTTCCCTCCCCAAGCTTACCCCAGAGCACGACCTGCTATTAAGCTACATAGGTAGTGGTGGACTGGCTCTGCTGGGTGATTCCTTGGTACTGGCTACTCCGGCTGACCGACCTACCCTTTATTTCCTAAACCTACGTACAGGCCAGCAGGGAATATGGCTCACGCTCCAGGATCCCGACTTTCGCGTTCAATCGGCCCCTGATCTCGAAAAACTGCTACGCCAGGGCCGGTGGCGTGCTTACCAGAAGCAATGGGTCGGCTACCTCACCTCCAATAGCCGTACCTGTGGGCTGTTTGTGCTCGACAATGGACTGCTGGCCGTGCAGCTGGAATATGGACCGGACCAGCAAAACCGCTGGCTCCGGCTTATCGTTATCGACCTCGCTACACGCCAGGAAATTGACCGCATCACGCTACCCGTCACCGTACGGCAACAGTATGGCTTGATGGAGTCCATCTTTCGTACTGCGCAGGGGCTATGTCTGTACATTGAGCGCTTTCTGGAGGAGCAGGACCGCTGGGCGCTCTGGCCCTGGTGCCTGGAGCCCTATTCCCGTCTCTGACCCTCGCTGAGCACAATCGCTCAACCCAACCAGAGGCAAGCCTTTCCCCTTCAAAACAATTTGTCCTGACCGCGTTTGCCCTTTCCTGCAGTGCTGAACTGCCCTACGGTCAGTAGCTTCCCTTTTCCCTTGCACTCCAGCGCAGGATGTTGTAAGCTTAGGTCGCCGGCTGTTAGCGTTCCTGCAAATGCCTCATTGAGCTCGGGCCACAAGGTAGCCCGATAGGTTACAGGCCAGACGGTTGCGCAACCCACCCCCATGCGAAAGCAATTTGCAGTCAGCCGATGTCATATACGAACCGTGGTCGTTGTTTATCACCCGGACTATCTGAAATATTGCTTTGGTCCCGAACATCCGTTTAGCCCTCTTCGACTGGAGATGCTCTGGACGTTGCTGGAAGCCCTGGACGGCCGCCCCATGCCCATCACCCCTGCTGAAGCCACTCGCGACGAAATACTTCAGGTGCACATCGAAGCCTATGTTGCTCGTGTGGAAGCTGCCAGCCAGGGTGAACCGGTACCCGACGCTCAGGCCTTCGGCCTGGATACTCCGGACGTCCCGGTTTTTCCCGACATGGACTATGCTGCCCGTATTCAGGCCGGCGGTACGTTACATGGCGCCCGCCTGATCGCCCGAGGACAGGCAACTACCGTGCTGCAGCTTGGTGGAGGATTCCACCACGCTTACCCGGACCACGCTTCGGGCTTTTGCATCTATAACGACCTGGCGCTTGCCATCCAAGCCCTGAACGAAGCCGGACTGCGTGTGGCCTATATCGACCTCGACGTTCATCATGCCGATGGCGTGCAGGCTATATACTATCAGGACGATACGGTGCTGACCATCAGCCTCCACGAAAGCGGCCAGTACCTTTTCCCCGGAACGGGCTCTGTCGATGAAATCGGTGAAGGACGCGGCCAGGGCTTTTCGCTGAACGTACCGTTGCAGCCTTTTACCGAAGACGAAAGTTACCTGGAGGTGTTTGAGCGCGTTGTGCCCCATGCCCTGACCATGTTTCGCCCCGATGTACTTGTCGTCCAGTGCGGTGCCGACGCCCACTTTCAGGATCCGCTGGCCGATCTGCTACTGTCGACACAGGCCTATGCCCGACTTTTTCAGCGCCTCAAAGCACTGGCCGACGAACACACCGGCGGCCGCGCGCTCTTCACACTGGGCGGCGGCTACGACTTCGATGCCACGGTGCGCGTCTGGGCCTTGCTCTATCTCACGCTGCAGGGTCGCTCTCTGCCAGAACGTCTGCCATCGGCCTGGCGTCTCCACTGGGAGCAGCGGCTGGCACGCCCCCTTACCTCCACCCTGCACGACTCCGCCCATCCCCTGAAACCCTCCCCCAAACGCCGCCGCCAGATCGCGCTTCAGAACCTGCACACCGCCCAACGCCTCATGGACACCATCACTTACTACTGGTACTGAAAAAACCAGGCATGCCATGACCAGGCGCCCTCTCCTCGGTGGCCTTGAAGCCGGCGGCACCAAGTTCGTCTGCGCCGTGGGCACCGGCCCGGACGACCTCCGCGCTATTGAACGCTTCCCCACCACCACCCCCGAAGAAACGCTCCAGCGCGTCATCGACTTTTTCCAGAAACAACCCGAGCCGATCGCCGCGCTGGGCATCGGCTCGTTCGGCCCTGTCGATCCCGATCCGGCCTCGCCCACCTATGGCTACATTACAACTACCCCGAAGCCCGGATGGGCCCATACCGACATGGCCGGCACGCTCCGCCGCGCCCTGAACGTGCCCGTGGCCTTCGACACCGACGTGAACGCTGCCGCCCTGGGCGAGCATCGCTGGGGTGCCGGCCGCGGCCTGCATACGTTCATCTATCTGACGATCGGCACCGGCATCGGCGGCGGGGCTATCGTGAACGGCCGGCGCCATCACGGCCACCAGCACCCTGAAATGGGGCACCTGCTCATCCCGCGCCTGCCCGACGACACGCGCCCCGGCACCTGCCCGTTCCATGGAGACTGCCTCGAAGGCCTGGCCTCCGGTCCGGCCATCGCCGCCCGGTGGGGCCGACCCACCCCGGAACTGCCACCCGACCATCCAGCCTGGGACGAAGTGGCCCACTACCTGGCCTTCGGCCTGGCAAACCTGATCCTGACGCTCTCGCCGCAGCGCCTGATTCTGGGCGGTGGTGTCATGCACCAGCAACACCTGTTTCCGCGCCTTCGCCAGCAGGTAGCCGCCTGCCTCAACGACTACGTACAACTGCCGGACCTCGACACGTTCATCGTCCCGCCGGCCCTCGGCGACCGCGCCGGCGTCCTGGGCGCCCTGGCCCTGGCCGAAGAAGTGCTCACTTGAAAGGACCTTTCCTCCGCTGCCCATTATTGCTTGAGCACCACCCGATAGCGCCCGATCAACCGACGCCCCGGCTCGTCCGACAAGCGAATGTAAAGATGAAACGCCTCGTCCCGCCCCAACACCAATCCAGGCAACGCTAAAGGTTGCTGCCATTGACCTGAAGTGGCAACAATAACACCATACGGCTCCACTTTCCGGTCGTCCCAGCCCCGCCTCTCAAAATAAAGCGGCCTCAAGTTGAAAAAATGCGCCAGCACCAGCGTGTCCCCCACAAAAAACACGCGCTTCATGAATGAACTCTGTAACATCAGGTCGTTGAACCGCTCCCGGTCGTTTACTGCCAGCTCCGCCCGCATCGCTTCCGGAGGAGTTCGCCAGGCAGGATGGTGCAGCGCTATCCGCCGGATCAATTGTCCCTCCCGCTCTCCCAGAACGTATAGTTGCAACTCCGGCGCCAGCTCATAGACCACTGCGGCCAACCGCTGCGATGGCAGGACATCCACCGCGGCACGGCGCGGCACATAGTCGCCCTCCTGGTAGATCAGAGGATATTCGCCAAACCGATAAACAACGCGCGTCAACCCCGTGTCGACCACCGAAAAAGCATGGGTTCCCGGACAGGCCGGCTCAAACCATGACGCGCACGGCTCATCAATAGCCCCGGAAGGTATTACAATGTGTGCTGCATCTAATGAACGAAACCCCGAATTGAGCCAGTATCCCTCCGGCAGTTGGGGACGATCGATAAAACGTCCTGCCCGGCTAAAGCGACTGACCCGACTGTACTCCTGCTGCACATAGACCAGATCACCATGGACCAGCACCTGAGCAACCCGGTAAAGCGTGCCCGGCTCCTCCGTACCCGGCCGGCCGATAACCTGCACCGGTCGTCCCAGACTGTCAAAGACCACCACCCTCCGTAACCGGAGATCAGGCACATACAATCGGAACGGCTGCCATTCCACCTCAACCCATAGAAACTCCCCCAGAAACAACGTATCTGGCTCCTCGAGCCGAAGCGTGTCAACCAAAACCAGCTCGGCCCGAAGCGCGGTGGGCTTTTCTGCACCACAACCGCACAAAAGGACCCCGGTGACCCCAATCCACAGCCACCGGAGCCCTTTAGTAATACTCCACGCCACAGCTTATCTGTCTGGTTTATATAGGAGCAGTGACGTCGGAACGCTTTGCTGGCGGAATCCCTGCCCTATACTCTCTAAAGAGGATATAGCTTAGATCTATAAACAATACCATCAGCAAGATATAAGACCATATAGGGAAATCATGTACCGTAAGCACACGCAATGCGAAGACAAATATTGCTAATAAAAGCGTCTCCGCTATAAGAAAGATAGGTAGAGATAGCGGGCGAGAACGAATATCACCGCGCACTTTACGGCCTAATAAATACACCAACCATCCTATTAGTGGAGATACTGCAAGGATTATCACTTCTGGAACTATATTCCATACAACATAGGCCATAAATGCACTTGCAAATA
>JAUZRN010000012.1 GCA_030950375.1 Rhodothermus sp.
CGTACCTCATCAGGAAATCCATAACTCCGATTAGGGGGCGGCAGCTGTCGAGGACGACCCGGTGTGCGTCGAAAACTAAACTGGGTTGCGCCTTCTACGACGAGCTCATAGCTGCTGTTGGTCCGGCGCATGCCCAGCGTGACTGCCTGTTTTCCTTCCCCCAGACGGTAACCCATGCGTTCCACACGAAGCTCGTCCTGCACATAGTGCAAGGTGGCAAGATGAGTAAGGACTTTAGGTTGCGGTAGACTGCTCTGGGGAGGAGGCTCAATCGGTTCGCGCGGGTGCCAGCTGAGCTCCCACTGCAACGGTTGGTCCGTTTCGTGGCGGAAAAAAAGATCTCTGTAGGTCCCCAGATAAATCAGACTTTGCTCATTTCCCAGAAAAAGCGGGAGTTTTCGATCTGATGACGCTGCTGTCTGCTTGAAGAGAAGCAGCGCTTCGAGCAAGGCCGTTTTTCCAGAGCTGTTCGTGCCAAACAGAACCGTGATCGCAGCAAAGCGCACCGGCCCTGTATCCCTCCAGGATTTAAAGTTCCGAAGATGCAGGCTTGTAATCACGGCCAGACGCGAAGTTTTCTGTTTGATCGTGATGCGTTGGCGGCACGCAGGCAGCTTGCATTTACAAGCATGATCCACAATATAAGGACTTCGAGAAAGCTCGGGTGAAAAAAGCTCTTTTTTTCAGCTCTTGTCTGAAGCCTTTGCGAGCCGCTCGGTGTTAACGCGCATCACATCTCCGAAGCGCTCAGCAAATCGTTCAGATCCAATAGAAGGATTTCATCACGCTGCTGACGCAAAAACGCGGGCGAAAATCCTCCTCCTGAAGCCACAAGATACCGAATCCGCTTCGGAAGACGTATCATCTGGCCCAATTGCTTGTGCCGCTGCAACAGCACCGTAAGCACCCGCAAGCCAACCGGACGCCGTGCCCATTTGCACTCCCCTATCGTCCAGCTCCCATCGACATGTTCTGCTACCAGATCAACGTCAAAATCTCCACTCCATATACGTCCTGTCCGCACCACCGGAGGCAGTCCAAGCTCCCTGGCCGCATAGCGCTCCAGGTACGTCCGCACCACCTCTTCAAAAATCGACCCCATATAGGTGTCCAGCTGCGGCGCGATGAACCGCTCGTAGACCAGTCGGCCCTGCCCGGCCTCAATCAGCGTAGCATGCGGGTAGACAAATCGGTACCAGAAACGCAGAAAGGGATCCAGAATCCGGTAGCGTCCCCGCTTGCTACGCTGCGGCGCACGGGCGGTAAATGGAACCTCCCGGACTATCAGCGCCAGCTCCTGCAATACGCTCAGGTACTTCGATGCGGTATGAACGGGCACGCCTACTCGCTGCGCGATTTCGTTCAGCCGGGTACATCCCGAAGCAATCGCTCCCAGCATACTTGCATAGACGCGCACGTCGCGTAGCTCCATACGCAGCAAAAAGCGCGGCTCCTCGTAGAGATAACCCTGGACGTCGAGCAACTCGCGCAACAGGTTCTCCCTGAGCGACAGCGCGGGCGAAAAGCGCCGTAGATAAGCCGGCATGCCTCCGAGCATACCGTAGGCCAGCAGGCGCTCGCGCGGCCCGTAGCCGGGAAAAAACTGGGCGGCCGCGCGAAAGTCCAGCGGTTGCAAACGCAATTGCCCGGTGCGCCTTCCATAGAGAGGGGAACGTTCACCCAGGACCTCCCGCTCCATGAAGCCAAGCTGGGAACCACAGAGCACCAGAAACAACTGGCTATGCTGCCCTTCCAGATCCCAGAATCGCTGGATGATCGAGGGGAGCTCGGGAGCTGCCTCACACAGATAGGGAAACTCGTCCAGGATCACCAGCAGCCGCTCCTGACGGGCCTGCTGGCCCAGATAAGTGAAGACGGTGTTCCAGTCCGAGAAGGTGAGCGTTCTGAGAAGCGGATCCTGAAAGGTCTGGCGCAGGATTTCTGAAAACTGGCGCAGTTGCTCTGCTTGGGTGCCCTGGGTAGCCAGAAAATACAGGTAGCGTTTTGCGGCGTGCCGGGCAAACTGGAGCAGCAGTTCGGTTTTGCCGACGCGTCGGCGCCCGTAGACGATCAGCAGTTCGGCCTGCCCGGTGGTCCAGCGTTGCTCAAGGGCGGTTCGTTCCTGTTCCCGATCGATGAACATGCTCATCATCAGATTGAACTTCAAAGTATTATACTTTGAAGTATAAAATTAAGACGTCTGGTATAGCACTGCAAACCAGAATCCAACAGGTTGCCTGCGGCCGTCTTCAGCAGAAAGCCGCCAGTGGCGGCCGGTCGGACAGAACACAAGGGTATCCTCGGAGGAGGTGTCTCCGCAACTAAATTCTAAATAGAAACCCTCAGATTGAGGAGTCCAGGTGATAGTCCCGAACCTGAGGTGGGGACAGTTGTCCATTCGGGAGATACTTGTCCACGCTGAGGGGTATTAGTCGTGCTCAGTGCGGAGGGCCCGCCATTCGTCAAACACGCGGGCAAAGCCGGCGGCCAGCGCTGGTGAGGGGTCTTCAAGGCGAATGTCGGGCTGGCCGACCGGGGGAAGGCCGTCCGGAAAGCGGATCGTGATGCGGCTGTAGCGCCCTTCGCCGTGGCCGAGGTAGCATTCAGGCGCCGGCAGGTGGGGGCCTTCGTAGCGGGCCAGGCCAAGGCGGTCCAGAACGGCATCGGCAGCGGTTAGCCCCTGGGCGGTAGCCGCGCCGGCTGTGCGGGGCAGTGGGGTGAGTGCTGCATCACCCACGACGAACAGGCCGGGTTCGGCGGTCTCCAGGCGCTCGTCCACGGGCACCAGCACTTCGTCGTCCGGCAGGGTAGTCAGCAGGGGAGCACGGGTGTGCGGAGGAACCACCAGCGCCAGATCGAAGGCGAGGCGACTTCCGTCGGTGAACGTGATCGCCTGATCGGAGGCAGCGCTCCAGTCAGGCCGACGGCCGAGCTGCACCTCGACGCCAGCCGATGCGCAGGAGCGGAGCAAAAACTCGGGAATGCCGTGCCCCAGCGAAGCCAGCGGGGCCTCTTCGGGTGTGGTGAGCACAAGCTGTACGTCACGCCGTTGCTGGCGATAGAAAGCGGCCAGCTGCATGGCCAGGCTGTAGGGAGCCGGCGGGCAGCGGTAGGGCAGGCCGGAGATGACCACGGCCAGGCGGCCACTCCGTAGGCGCGCCACGGCTGCACGAGCGGCCTCGGCCGTCGAAGGGCTCCAGAACGCAAACATATTCGGTCGCTCGGGCACGGCCGTCAACGCCAGGTGCAGGCCGGGTGCGGCAATGACAGCGTCCGCTTCCAGCATACGGCCCCCGGCAAGCACGACACCACGGCCTGTAGCCCGTTGCACTTCGGCCGGGTGCACCACGATACCCCGCAACTGTACGGGCTGGCGCCAGTGGGTCGCAGGCGCTTCGCCCAGCACGGTAGCAATCGTACCCGGCAAAAATTCGGCAACGCCAGTCCGCTCGATCAGCACGATTTCCAGACGATCGCCGGCCCGGTCGCGCAGGCGGCGGGCTGCAGCCACACCACCGGGGCCGGCACCAATGACGATAACACGTTTCCGCATAAGAGCAATTGGATATTACTTGACATTACAAGATGAATCATTTACCTTAAACGCGTACATTGTAAAGACCGTGTAAATCTGAGATGCAGCCTCGATGAACTACGGTTTTCTGATCCGCAACGACCGCTGCATTGGCTGCCATGCCTGTTCGACCGCTTGCAAAAGCGAAAACAATGTACCGCTGGGCGTCTATCGCACCTGGGTCAAAAGTGTAGAGGTCGGGGTTTATCCCAACGTGCGGCGGCATTTTCAGGTCACGCGCTGTAATCATTGCGCCAATCCGCCCTGCGTGCGCATCTGTCCGGTGACGGCCATGTACCAGCGAGACGACGGGATTGTGGAGTTTGATCCGGACGTATGCATCGGGTGTAAGGCCTGCCTGCAGGCCTGTCCGTATGATGCCATTTACGTGGATCCGGAGACCGGGACGGCCGCCAAGTGTCACTTCTGTGCCCATCGTATTGAGATGGGGTTAGAGCCAGCCTGCGTGGTGGTGTGTCCGGAGCATGCGATCATTGCCGGGGATCTGGATGATCCCAACTCGGAAATCAGCCGTATGCTGGCCGAGCTGGAGGTGACGGTCCGGAAGCCGGAGCAGGGCACGGCTCCCAAGCTGTTTTACGTGGAAGGCAACGACGCGAATCTGACGCCCACGGCCGTCGAGTCGGCTCCACCGACGTTTGCCTGGGCCGACGCGTGGCCGGCGCATGCCTCCGAGGTCGGAGGGGATGGCGCACCTTCGCAGGAGAGGGCACTCCGGCAGGCTGACGCCGGTACGCCGATTCGGACGCCCGGGCCGCAGGGTGTGCCGGAGTCCGGGCCCATCTTCATTGGCGAAGGGCGCATGGCCGGGCAGATGACCCAGGTGGCCTACAACGTGCAACATCGGATCCCCTGGCACTGGCCTGTGCCGGCTTACCTGGTGACCAAAGGTATCAGTGCGGGCCTGTTCCTGCTGATGGCGCTCGGCGTGTTGCTGGGTGGAGTGCCGCCGGTGGCCTCTACCCTGTTATGGGCCGGGCTGGGGACCCTCCTGTTTCTCGGGATAACGACGGGATTGCTGGTGTACGACCTGGAGCGTCCTGAGCGTTTTCTGCGCATTGTGCTGCGCCCCCAATGGAAGAGCTGGCTGGTACGGGGCGCCTTTCTGCTGATCGGGTTTGGCAGTGTGGTCGGGCTGTGGTGGGTGCTGGAAGGTGGTGCCTGGCTGGGCTGGTGGGCCGAGCCGGACGTTGCGCGCCTGGTATTACTCGGGCTGGGTGTACCGCTGGCACTGGGAGCAGCGGTGTACACGGCGTTCCTGTTTGCGCAGGCCGAAGGGCGTGATCTCTGGCAGAGTCCGCTGCTGCCGATCCATCTGTTGGTGCAGGCGGCGCTGGCTGGTAGTGCCTTTGTGCTACTGATGGCTCCCTGGTTAGATTGGGTGCCGTCGTTTGTGACCCTGGCTCGCTGGACTTTTGGGATCAGCCTGGGGCTCGACCTGCTGGTCACCCTGCTGGGTGAGTTTGGAATGCCGCATGCCTCGGAAGTGGCCGCCCGCGCTGCCCATCGCATCACGCATGGTCCCTATCGGCATTACTTCTGGACCGGCAGCCTGCTTCTGGGGCATCTGGTCCCGCTGGGGCTGCTGGGGATAGGAGGGATCTGGCTTGAAGCGCTGGCCGGATTGCTGGCGCTGGTTGGCCTGTACCTCTATGAGTATGCTTTTGTGATGGCTCCCCAGGAAATTCCCAACAGCTGAGACGATGGCAACGACAACCCTTACGCAGCCGCGGTCCCTGCTGGAACGCCTGCTGCTACGGTTGCAGCGGGCTACGGGCACTGAAACGGCTACCTCGACCGCTTCCGAAAAGGCGTCGGACGAAACGGCTGAGGCAGCCTCCTGGGGACCGCCCCGATTTTCGCAGACAGAACGGGTCCCCGAACCGGTACAGCTCCAGACGGTGGTGCACCCGGATGGCCGTATCAGTCAGTATCCACCGCCTGAGAAGTGGGACGACTGGGTGGAATGGGATGGCCAGGCCTGGCCGCGACGGGTGGCGCGACGCTATACGCTGGTGCCCACCGTCTGCTTCAACTGCGAGAGCGCCTGTGGCCTGTTGGCCTACGTGGATCGAGAAACGCTGGAGATCCGCAAGTTTGAAGGCAATCCGGTTCATCCCGGAAGCCGCGGACGTAACTGCGCCAAAGGGCCGGCCACCATCAACCAGATCTATGATCCAGAGCGCATTCTCTATCCACTCAAGCGGGTGGGCAAACGTGGAGAGGGGAAGTGGAAGCGCATCTCGTGGGAGGAGGCGCTCAACGAGATTGCCGAGAAGATGCGCGAAAGCCGGCTGCGCCGACGAGATGGAATCATGTATCACGTGGGACGGCCGGGCGAGGACGGCTACACGAACCGGGTGATTCAGGCCTGGGGAGTGGACGGCCACAACAGCCACACGAACATCTGCTCTTCCAGCGCGCGGCTGGGCTACACGCTCTGGAGTGGGATCGACCGGCCCAGCCCGGACCATGCACATGCACGGGTGATTCTGCTGTTGTCGAGCCATCTGGAGACCGGCCACTACTTCAATCCCCATGCGCAGCGCATCATTGAAGGCAAGGAACGGGGCGCCAAACTGATCGTGCTGGACCCCCGGCTATCCAACACGGCCTCCAAGGCCGACATCTGGCTACCCACCTGGCCGGGCAGTGAGGCCTACGTGCTACTGGCCTGGGCCAATTATCTGATTCAGAGCGATCGGTACGACAGGGAATTTGTGCGGCGCTGGGTCAACTGGGAGGACACGCTGCGGGCCGTGGCGGAAGGTCAGTTGCCTATTGAAGATGCCGGATTGCGCCAGGCCATCCAACAGGCCGCTCCGCATTTTTCGTTCGAGCTTTTCGATCGGCTTCTGAAGCATCTGTACGCACCGTTTACGTTCGAGCGAGCGGCGCGCGAGGCCCAGGTACCCGTGGAACGGATTCGAGAAGCCGCCGAATATATTGCCGATTGTCAGGGCCGGCTGGCCACCCACAACTGGCGCAGCGCTTCGATCGGCAACCTGGGAGGCTGGCAGATCACACGGGCCCTGTTCTTCCTGAACGTGCTGACCGGTTCGGTCGGTACCAAAGGCGGAACCGGCCTGAACGCCTGGCACAAGTTTGTCCCCCGGCCCTTCGATGTGCCACCTCCGGGCAAGGTCTGGAACGAACTGCTGCTACCGCAGGAGTGGCCGCTGGCTTTCTTTGAAATGAGCTTTCTGCTGCCGCACATGCTGCTGGAGGGGCGGGGCACGATCGACGTTTACTTTACGCGGGTGTACAATCCGCTCTGGATCAATCCGGATGGGTTTGTCTGGTTGCAGGCCCTGCTGGATGAAGAAAAGATTCGCTGTCACGTCGCCCTGACGCCTACCTGGAACGAGACGGCCTGGTTTGCCGACTACGTGCTGCCTATGGGGCATGCGGGCGAGCGGCACGACCTGATGAGCCAGGAGACGCACGCCGGCCAGTGGATTGCCTTCCGGCAGCCCGTCCGGCGCGTAGCTATGGAGCGGCTGGGTCAGCGGGTACGCTATACCTATGAAGCCAATCCCGGTGAGGTGTGGGAAGAGAACGAATTCTGGATTGAGCTTTCCGCCCGTATGGATCCCGACGGCAGCCTGGGCATCCGAAAACATTTCGAGAGCCCCTATCGGCCAGGCGAGATCATCACCGTCGAAGAATACTATCGCTGGATCTTTGAAAACCAGGTGCCCGGTCTGCCCGAGGCAGCCGCTCGGGAGGGGCTGACCCCGCTGGAATACATGCGCAAGTATGGCTGCTTTGAGGTAAAACGGGAAGTCTATCAACCATACGAGCGTGAGGTAGCGCCAGAGGAACCCGGCGTCGAGATTGATGGCGTGCGGCGGGCAGGCTTTCCCACGCCCAGCCGGAAGCTGGAGTTTTTCAGCCGGACGCTCTACGAATGGGGCTGGAAGGAGCCACGCTTTACGATTCCCTGGCCGCTGAAAAGCCATGTTCATCCGGACCAGATCGATCGGTCGAAGGGCGAAATGCTCCTGCTGCCCAACTGGCGGCTACCTACGCTGATTCACACCCGGAGTGCCAATGCAAAATGGCTCTATGAGCTCAGCCACAAAAATCCGATCTGGATGCATCCGGAGGACGCGGCCCGTATTGGCGTGCGGACCGGAGATCTGGTGCGGGTGGAGACCGAGATCGGCTACTTCGTGAACACCGTCTGGGTGACCGAAGGCATTAAACCCGGCGTCATTGCGGTGAGTCATCACCTGGGGCGGTGGCGTCTGAAATCCGATATGGGGGTCAATCGCCAGGCTTCCGCCTGGGTTGAGCTGGAGGAAACCGGTCCCGGCCAGTACCGGCTGCGTCGGAAAGCCGGAGTTGCTCCCTTTGAAAGCTGGGATCCGGATACGCGCCGGATCTGGTGGCAGGAAGTGGGGGTGCATCAGAACCTGACCCATGCGGTGCATCCTGATCCGGTCAGCGGGGCCCATTGCTGGCTCCAGAAGGCGGTGCGGGTGACCCGGGCCCAACCCGGCGACCGGCAGGGCGACGTCTGGGTAGATACCCGGCGGTCTATGGAGCTGTATCGCTACTGGGTAGCGCTTACCCGTCCGGCCGCGCGCTTCAGTCCAGATGGCACGCGGCGACCGTACTGGCTCAAGCGGCCACTCAAGCCGACGCGAGAGGCCTACCAGTTGCCTGCGCAGGTTTTTGCCCCGACCGAACCCTATCCTTCGCTGGAGGAGGCCGCTGCCCGGATCTCGGAAGACTTTCTGATCGGCCCCCGCCCGGGCGATCCGGGCCATTTGCAGCCATGAATTCAGGCGCTTCGCTGCAGGCCGATCCGCTACTGCTGGCCCAGCTCTACCGCTGGCTGGGCCGGTTGCTGCTGGATGGGCGTACGGCTACCATTCAGGAGCTCGTCCTTCGGCTGCCTGAACTGGTTGAGGATCTGGCGGAGACGGATCCCGAGGCACTGGCCGCCGCGCACTACCACGTACTGGGCCGTGAAATACCCCCCTATGCCAGCGTTTTCTGTGCAGCCGATGGGCAGGTGGGTGGATGGGTGACCGACTGGTATCACCGGTGTTACCGCACGGTCGGATTTATACCGGATCCCCGCCAGGAACCGGCCGATCATCTTGGCCAGATCCTACATTTTCTGGCCTTCTGCCTGCAACAGGGAACGCCCGAGCGAGAAGAAGCCGCTCGTCGGCTCCTGCACGGCGAAGGACTATCGTGGCTACCGCTTTTCACCTTTGCCGTGGCACGTCAGCAGATCCCTTTCATGGAACGTGTGGTAGGACTGGTTGCCGAACTGATTCAAACGCATCGAGCACGGGTGCCGCCTGCTGCGTGCTCCGAACCACTGCCGTGGCCTGATCCGGCCGTGCCTGGTCCTGAAGCGGGCATATCACAGCTGGCGGTCTACCTGACCACGCCGATTCGCTGTGGCTTTTTCCTGAGCCTTTCCGACCTGCAGCAACTGGGACGTCAACTGAATCTTCCGGTGGGCTTTGGCCGGCGCGCGCAGGTGCTGGAAACGTTATTCCACACGGCGGCCCTGCATGACCGTGCTCAAGCGCTGCTGGAGGCGCTGCTGGCGTTGGTGGAGGACTGGTGGCATTACCTGAAGACCGAGGCGCTGGAGGCTGTGATCTGGCGCAAACGCCTGGAGGCTACCTGGACCCTCCTGCAGGCCGCTCGTAAGACATTGGGAAGTTTGTGAATTTGGTGTTAATGAAGAACCTGTCAGTTAACTGCAAGACGTATCTGCTGCACGTCGATTAAGGTGCACCGGGAATCAGGGGCACACATGGCGCAGTTGCAGCTGAAAATCGGTGGGATGGTCTGCTCGTTCTGTGTGCAGGGGATTCAGCAGACGCTGCGGGGCATGGATGGAATTCAGGAGGTCCATGTCAGCCTGGCCCATGAGGAGGTTCTGGTGCGTTACGATCCGGCGCGGGTTTCCGCGGAGCGGATTCGTCGAGCCCTGGAACAGATGGGCTATACGATTCGGGATCCGGATCGGCTCCGGGCTTACGAGGAGGCAGAAGCAGAGCTGGCGCTGCATCGACGTCGGTTACTGGGAGCGGCCGGGTTGACTGCAGGAGCACTGGGGCTGATGGTGGCCATGTGGAGCGGCTACCGTCCGGCCTGGATGTCCGCGGTTATGCTGGTGCTGGCGTTGCTGACGTGGCTGGGGCCGGGCGGCTATATTTTGCGCATGGCGTACCACTCGGTGCGTCGGGGCATTTTCAATCAGCATGTGTTGTTGGAACTGGCGGCACTTGCAGGGCTGGGAGGTGGCGTGGCCGGGCTTTTCTGGCCAACGTTTCCGGCCAGCGAGTTTTTCGGGGTGACTGTGTTTGTTACCACCTATCATATCCTTTCGGGCTGGGCTTCGGCGGTGGTGCGTATGCGGGCTTCCCGGGCCATTCGGCAACTGCTGGATTTGCAGCCGGCCACGGCGGCTCGGCTGGCCCCTGATGGCCGGGAGGAGCAGGTGCCAGTGAGCCAGATTCGGGTGGGAGATCGCGTGCGAATCCGTCCCGGCGAGCGCATTCCGGTGGATGGGGTGGTGCGGGAGGGCGAGACGGAAGTGGACGAAAGTCTGGTGACCGGCGAACCAATGCCAGTGCTGAAGCGACCGGGCGACCGCGTGGTAGGCGGAGCTATCAATCAGACGGGCAGCGTGGTGGTGGAGGTGACGGCGATTGGAGCCGACACCTTCCTGCAACAGGTAGCTCGGCATATTGAAGCTGCTCGGGCCATGAAGCCGGGTGTGTTACACCTGGTGGACCAGGTGCTTCGCTACTTTGTGCCTGGCGTGATCGGGGTGGCGCTGCTGGCATGGCTGATCTGGGTGCCCGGTGCCTGGTTATTGACGGGTCAGGCACAACCGACGCGCGCGCTGTTTGCCATGCTGGCCGTGCTGGTGATGGGCTATCCCTGTGCGCTGGGAATGGCTACCCCGCTGGCTCTGATTCGCGCAGGGGGCGAAGCGGCGCGTCGGGGGATTCTCTTTCGGGCTGGCGAGGCATTCCAGGTGCTTTCGGAGGTGCGTGTGCTGGCCTTTGACAAGACAGGTACACTGACCGAGGGACGTCCCGAAGTGGTTGCCGTCTGGTCGCCGAGCAATGACGCGTGCTGGCTGGAGCTGGCTGGCGCGGCCGAGGAAGGATCGGAGCATCCGCTGGGACAGGCGATTGTCCGATTTGTGCGTCAGCGTATCGACTCCTGGCCGCAGGCTACCAGTTTCCAGGCAGTACGTGGCGGGGGCGTCGTGGCCACAGTGGAAGGACGAGACGTACGGGTGGGAAACCTGCCGTTTTTGAGCCTGAGGCTGGATGAAGCGGCCCGGTGCTGGGTGAACGAGCAGGAGGCCCTGGGACGTACGGTGGTCGGTGTCAGGGTGGATCAGCGACTGGTTGGCTTGCTGGCGCTGGCCGATCCAATCAAAGAAGATGCACCCGCTACACTCGCAGCTTTTCGGCGTCAGGGCTATCGGCTACTCATGCTTACCGGTGATGCCGAAGCGACGGCGCGGGTGGTGGCACACCAGCTCGGAATCGATGAAGTCGTGGCGCGTCTCAGCCCTGAAGCGAAGGCCTCCTACATCCGGACGTTACAGCAACAGGGGCTTCGCGTGGCGATGGTTGGCGATGGCATCAACGACGCCCCAGCGTTGACCCAGGCCGATGTGGGCATTGCCATGGGAACCGGAACAGACATTGCCATCGAGTCGGCTGATGTGGTGATCATGGGGCGGCGGTTGCAGGCTTTGCAGGAGGTGTTTCAACTGGGACAGGCCGCCTATCGGCGTACCAAAGAGAATCTGGTGCTGGCGTTCAGCTTCAACGGCCTCGGTGTGCCGCTGGCTGTGACCGGCTGGGTGCAGCCGGTCTGGGCAATGATCGCCATGGTGGCGAGTGTAACGACTGTGCTGGCGAATGCTTTCGTGCGGCCACTTACGCGTTGGCCAATGGCAGCCGTGTCGGTACGCCAGACATTCACCGTATCGACCCCGCACTGCCGACGCTGCGTAGAAGCTATGGAAAAGGCGCTCCGACGGCGTTGGCCGGATGTGCAGATAACGGCTGATCTGACAGCCCGCCAGATTACGATAGAGGGGGCGGTCCCCTTGGAAAGTGTACAGGAAGTACTGGGTGATGTTGGATTCCGTGCGCAGCCGGTATCCCTGAAGGCCTCAGCAAATATGTAGGCAGATACATGAACCAAAACGAAACGCATTACATAATGCAACCTGCGAGTTCCTGGCGGGAACGCATGATCGGGGTACTGACGCTTTTTACGTCGAGCGGCACACTGATCTGCTGCGCGTTGCCCGCTGCGCTGGCGGCGCTGGCTGGTGGGGCTGCGGTGGCCTCGCTGGTATCTACATTTCCTTGGCTGATTCCTCTTTCCCAGCAGAAAGACTGGATCTTTCTGGGTGCCGGCGGGCTGTTGTTCCTTAATGGATTACTGGTGTTTCGTCCGCAGCATCGATGGGTCTGTCGAATAGCTGGCGGCAGCGGATGTAAAGTGGCAGGACGCTTTACACGGGTAACGTTCTGGATTGCGCTGGGGATTTACAGTATCGGGGCCTTTTTTGCCTATGCGCTGACGCCATTGTTGCGCTGGTTGGAAAGCTAATATTAACGACGGTGATGCGATACCCTCTATGGATTTTCGTACTGGGCTGGTTGCTGGCCGGTTTCAGACTGGATGGTCAGGCGCAGCAACTGCCTCCTTTTCGCCATGAACCCATCTTTGGATTGGGGCCACGGACGATCTGGCAGGGCGGCTGGGGCATTGAGGTAGGCTTCGACCGGGATCGGACTGTGCGTGAAGACCAGTGGGCACTGGAGTATGAATTCCTCTATGGCTTTACGGTTAACTGGGCGACCACGCTGGTCGTCCAACAGCCGCTCGGGGCGGAAAGGGTGAATCTGATGGTGCGTAGCAAGTATCGCTTCTTTCGAAAGGATGTGCGCGGTGGGGTGTACCATGCCGCGGTACTGGGCGGTCTGCGCATGGAAGCTGGCGGAGGCGAGCCGGAGGCGCTGTTACTGGGGCTGTCGGGAGCTTTCGAGGGGCGACGCTGGTTGCTGTTTTTAACGGGACGCCAGCAGTGGGGGCGCCGTTCATTAATGGCCTATGATGTGGCCTTAGGAGTGCGGCCGGTTCGAACCGGCTACTACCAGCCGGATCTGGTCGTAATGGCCGAAATAAACGGACAGCGTTTCCAGGAGCCCTTTGACCACCGCGTACTGGGGGCCATCGGGCTCTGGTTGACCTATCGAAACTGGGCCTTCAAGCCCGGTCTGCAGTGGCCGCTGTATCGCAGCCGGGGCGTGGAGCCGCTCCGGTACCGGTGGGTCGGTTCCGTCGAAGTCCATTTTTGATCAGACAACCAGACCAGAGGGAACGATGCAATGGTGTAGGCAAGGCATGCTGGCCCTGTTCGTGTTATGGATCGGACTGGGCGTTCTGGCGGCGCAGGCCCAGTCGCGGGTGCCTGCCCCAGACGCCATTCTGTATGTCAAGGGCCTGGCCTGTCCGTATTGTGCTTACGGCCTGGAAAAGAAGCTGAAGAAGCTTTCAATGGTACAGGAAATAGAGGTGCAAATGGATGAAGGGCGGGTGCTGGTGGCCTTTCGAGAGGGCCGGCGTCCTGAACCGGCTGCCTTTGAGGCACTGGTAGCCCGGGTGGTGAAAGAGGCCGGGTTTACGCTGGAGAAGGTGGAATATCCACCACGGCAGGACGCTTCTCGAAAGCAAGATGGATCATGAGGTGGCCGTAGGCGTATGGCAGCATAACCGCTTTTCTTCATCACCCATTCACGGAGGAGCCATGATGGTACGGACGCTTTCACTGACGGCCCTGCTAATGTTGCTGGGAAGCGTGGCCTATGCACAGGAGAAGGAGACGGCGGTGCCCGACACGACCCAGGCCGATGCAGTGGTTTACATGAAAGGGTTGACCTGTGAGATGTGTGCGCGCAGCGTGTCGGTGGCCCTGCAGCGGGTCGAGGGGGTAGCCGACGTGCAGGTTTTTCTGGAGGAGCCGCAGCGGGCTTTGCTTACCCTGAAGGAGGGGGCTCAGGTGGGCGAAAAGGCCCTGCGCACTGCGGTTGAAAAGGCCGGGTTTGAGGTCGAGCGTGTGCACTTTCGTAGCAAGAAGGGCTCGTCATAGGTATGGCCCGGGGGTTGACGCGGGGCGAGCTGGCTCGTCGGGCGGGCGTCCGTCCCTCCACGATCCGCTACTACGAGCAGCAGGGGTTGTTGCCGAGACCGGTGCGGACTGCGCGAGGCTATCGTGTTTATACGGAGGACGATGTCGCCTGTCTGCGTTTTATCCGGCGGGCCCAGGCGCTGGGCTTTTCCCTGAACACCATTCGAGAGCTGCTTCATTTAGCAGCTACCGACAGGGGAGCGGCCGCGGTTGTTCGCCAACAGGCATGGCGGCATTTGCAGGAGGTACGCCAGCGCCTGCAGGACCTGCAGCGGCTTGAGGCCGTGTTAAGCCAGCTGGTGGCGGCCTGCACGGCGCAGCGGGGGGCGTGCTGTCCGATTCTGGAAGCCCTGCAGGGTACCGATCCACTGCCCTATGTGTCGGATTCTTCGGAAGCAGGCGTTTCTGCTCCAGGCACTGCGCTGAGGTAGGCGTCGGCCTGCCCCCACTGCTGGAGGATGTGGAGTACAGCCCGGTGGGGACTCAGGAAGAAATGGTCCGGGCCAAGCTGATCGATCAACCCGGCCCGCCGCATTGTTTCCATGACCGGTTCTTTGACGCCGGCAAAATACAACGCCACGCCCTGTTCGTGCAGAACACGCGCCGCTTCTTTGAGGGTGGCGGCAGCTGTTGTGTCCAGGTCGTTGATGGAAGAGGCATCGAGGATGACCGCCCGGATAGAGGCGTCTTCTCGAGTGCGTGAAAGCAGGAGCTCCTGCAAAAAGTCGGCATTGGCAAATGAAAAGGAGGCGTCGATGCGCAGCAGGAGCAGGCCAGGAATGGGGCGTGCCTCCGGATGATGGCGCAGGTCTCGGAAGGAGCGCGTACCAGGTAGATGTCCCAGCTCGGCCACGTTAGGTCGGCTGATGCGGTACATAATCGCTACTACCGAGGCAGCAATGCCGCTGAGCACCCCCTCCTGCACGCCCAGCAACAGCGTAACGGCAAAGGTGAACAGGGCAATGGCGCCATCAATGCGTTTGATACGCCAGAGGGCATGGAGCCCGCGTAAGTCGAGCAGGCCTACGGCCGCTACGATGATGATGGCCGCCAGTGCAGGCACAGGAAGGTAATAGAACAGAGGCGTAAAGAAGAGCAGCGTCAATGCAACCACACCCGCAGCCAACACATTGCTCAGGGGTGTACAGGCGCCTGCCTGGGCATTGACAGCGGTACGCGAGAAACTACCAGAGACGGGCAGGCTTTGAAAACAGCTGCCGGCCAGATTGGCTGCGCCCAGTGCGAACAGCTCCCGGTTGGGGCGAATGCTGTAGCGATAGCGAGCCGCAAAAGCCTTCCCCAGCGTGATAACGCTCATAAACTGCACCAGCGCCAGCGTCAGTGCCGTAGGCAAAAGGGCCTCAAGCATAGCCCCATCAATATTCGGCAGCGACCAGGCAGGAAGGCCCCGCGGAATCTCGCCGACAATCGCGACGCCTGCTTGTTCCAGATGGAAGTACCACACCAGCAGCGTGGTCAACAGCACCACCACCAGCGCAGCAGGCACACGGGGGGCATAACGCTGCAGGCCGATCAGTAGCAGGATGGCACCTGACCCCAGCAGCAAGGTGGGCCAGTGAATCTCTGATAGATGGCGCAACGCCTCCCAGAGCAACTGGTGGGGAGGCGCACCCCGAGGCAGGGAAAGGCCCAGCAGACTACTCAGCTGGCTGAAGGCAATGATCAAGGCGGCGGCCGACATAAAGCCAGTCAGTACCGGCCGGGAAAGCAGATTGACCAGAAATCCCAGACGCGCCAGGCCCATGACCAGCTGCAGTATACCAACCAGGGCCGTCAGCAGCAGGGCCAGGGCCACATAGCGGGCAGAGCCTGGTTCGGCCAGGGGGGTCAGACCGGCCGCCACAATGAGCATGTCGATGGCAATGATACCAGCAGCCAGATGCCTTGAGGTACCCAGTAGCGCATACACCACCAGGGGGACCAGTGAGGCATAGAGCCCGTAAACCGGCGGTACGCCCGCCAGCAATGCGTAGGCCATGCTTTGCGGAATCAGCATGATACCTACGGTCAGGCCAGCTACCAGGTCACCCCGGAGTTGAAGACGATGATAGTTGGCCAACCATTGCGCTGCCGGGAAAAGCCGGCGTAGCCAGCAACTGAGGACAGCAGGAAAAGCAGGCATGCGTGCCAGAAGAAGGTTGCACTGTCGCAGAAAACCAAGGCTCCAGCAAAATAAGTTAATATGTCATGTAATTACAAATCTACCTTCTGCGTAAACCCGAAGGATTGTGATAACGTTCGATAATGCCAAAATACACATCTTCCTAAGGGGAAGGAGTATCGTTTGACGCTCTAATGACGGACCCTGCAACGCTGAAACAGTCTGGGATCACGACGTACCGAACTCTGGATTTAAAAAGTCTACTGATCATACGAGACAGCATCCAGCATCAAAGACGGGGGACTCAGCAGCTGGACATTGATATGCAACAGCGTGCTATGGATAAACGCACAGGGTTCTGGTGTGTTACAGGATAGGGCTTGCTTTCTTCGGGACGCCGGTTCGGGTTGTTACTCGAAGTAGAGGGCGGAGAGTCTTCTGCCCATGGCTTTATTTGATTTGAACCGGAGGGCGATCTCGTTTGTTTGATCAAATTGCCTGTAGGAGAAGCCATGCTGATTCTGTATCGACAGCGTGAAGATCCAGTAGCCGACGAGCTGGTGGAACGATTGCGCGAGCTGGTACTGGCGCATCGTGTGATTCTGGTCGACGATGGCCGGGCGTTACCGGATGGTTCAATGCCGATTGCCTGGCCGGTCTTGACCGAAGGCAGTGGTGCGCGTTACGAAGGGGCAGACGCCATTCAAGCGTTTCTGGATGCGCTGGCTTATGAAGTGACGCTCAACCGGCAGTTTCAGTCCGACGCCTGTTATCTGGATCCTGACGATCCCGATCACTGCCTTTAATCCACGCGCTGCCAGATCAGGCGCACGGTGGCGGCCGGACCGCGGTGGCCGGTGCCTTCGTGCAGTACAGGGGTGGCGTTTTCCAGCAGGCGGATGCCTTCCGGTGCGAAGTGCCGGCGCAGTTCGTCGGCTGTCACCATCCAGGCCGGATCGGGTGGCCCGCCGCTTGTGTAGCCCTCGGTGCGCTGCTCGGGACGAAACCACTCGGCGATCAGGTGGCCCTGGGGACGCAGGAGGCGGTGGATCAGGGCGTAGAGCGTTGGACGTGTTTCCGGGGGTAGATGTAGAAACGTGAGCACTACGGCGTCCCAGCTACGATTCGGCGTCCAACAGGTAACATCGGCCTGGATCGTCTCGACAGCGACGCCCTGTTGCTTGGCCAACCGGCGCGTCTTTTCCAGTCCAACTTCGGCATAATCGACAGCTGTCACACGAAAACCCTGTCGAGCCAGCCAGACGGCATTGCGGCCTTCGCCGGCACCCAGCTCGATGATTTCGGCGTCGGGTCGGAGATAGCGTGGGGCTGTTTCGGCCAGAAAGGCATTGGGCGCAGTGCCATAGAAGAAATCCTGGCCGGCAAAACGTTGATTCCAGCGTTCAGGATGCATCGTCGCGCAGCGTGTTGAGAGGAATGCGGGTCCACAGCACGCGGCCGGTCTGGAGGGCTGTTCGGGCCAGCGGCTGGCCGTTTTGAATTTCGTCGAGGGTGTAGGGAAAAAGGTCCAGGTCCACTGGGAACGTGGCAGGCAGGTATGCGTCGATCCGCTCCAGGAAGGGTTGCTCGCTGGTACGCAGCACAACGAGCAGGTCTACGTCGCTGCCTATGCCGGCCTCACCGCGTGCCCATGAACCAAAACACACCACCGCCAGCACTTCTTCCCGCTGCTGGAGCGTTTTGACCAGGGTCTGCAGCGCCGCTTCAACCTGAGGCCGGTCCAGCGAGAAGACCGTGACTGAACCGTAAGATTGCTTCCGCACAGCGGATGGCATGTTCGGCTTCCGGGCGGGTGAAAAATTCCGTGGGAGCTCCTTCGGCCAGCCCGTTTGGATACCGGGTGGGAATATAGAGCTTATCCAGCGTTTTGGCGGCATTCAGGAGAGCCTCCTCGATGGAAACCCCCTGGTCTTCTAAGGCCTGTAGCATGCGGGTTACAGAATGGCCCCAGACCTGCTGTCCGCGTTGCTCAAAGACCGCCTTCAGTGCCTTTTCTGCCGCTTGCTGGGCGGCGAAGCAGGCCCATTCAAAATCTTCATCTTCAAGGGCATGGCGGGCATGGCGCAGGTCGGCCTCGGCCTGTACCCACCAGTCACGGGCGCGTTGCATGAGCCGAAAACGTTCGCGGGCGACGGACAGGTTGGACCCTCCACCGCCCGCGAACGTTCCGTTTAGCGTTCTACCGGAGCGCCGGCCTGGACCAGGTCTCTGAAGCCGCCGATGTTGTAAAGCTGGCGAAAGCCCATTTCGCGCAGGATCTCGGCGGCCCGCTGGCTCCGCCGACCGGAGCGGCAGTAGAGATATACCGGCGTGTTGGGATCCAGGTCCAGCGCCTGAATCTGTTCTCGGAAGTCAGCGGCCAGTACGTTGATGTTCAGAGCCCCTTTCAGGTGGCCCTGGGCGAATTCCTCCGGCGTGCGCACGTCGATAACTATGGCATTCGGTGCGTGGTGGGCCACAAAGTCCTCGGCCGACAGGCGTACGATGGTGGTTGTGTCGGTTACGGCCACCGTCGTTGCCGGCGGCGTTTCCGTGCGCTCCGGTGTGCAGGCCGTCAGGCCCACCAGGCCAATCAGCCAGAGCAGGGATACAGGACGCATCGGGTTAGCTGGTTGTGAGGGAGGGCGTTTGTTGTTCTATTTCGGCACCAGCCTGAACCAGCTCCTGAAGGCCCCCGATGTTATAGGCCTCCAGGCCTTGCTGGCGCAGCAGCTGGACCGCGTAGCCGCTTCGGTTACCTGAGCGGCAATAGAGATAGTATGTTTTTTCGGGAGAAAGTGCAGCAACTTTTTGCAAAAAGTCCGGTGCCTGTACGTCAAGGTTGATGGCCCCTTTCAGATGCCCCTGTGCAAACTCTTCCGGGGTGCGTACGTCGATCACCACATCGTCCGGACGTCGGCGCTGCAGAAAGACTTTCGGGGGCAGCACCTCGGTCGTAGCATGAGATCCTGTCTGATACAGGCGTTGCAGCAAACGTATCCACATAGGTCTACTTCGGTTTAAAAGGAGGTTTGTAAAAGCGTATCCGGTACAAAAACACTGTAGAGCCCTCGCAGGTCACCGGGCTGGAAATCGTAGGCCCGGTCGTCGGGGTAGTTCTGGACAATGAACGCCGGGCGCCTTTCGCGAGGGCCATGGCAGGCCAGGCACTGAGGCCGTACCGTGATGCGGCGCAGATAGCGCCAGCCCGGCGTGCCGTTCCAGGTAGCACGTACCCAGAGGCTATCAAGCGACGGGTCGGTCTCGAAGCGGACAAACAGGGCAGCCGCCTGCGTATCGGGCCGGTGTGCTGGATTTCGGTATTTGATGGCCAGCTGTTGCACGATCCAGCCATTGGCCTTGCCCAGTTGTTGCGCCTGCTGTCCAACGGGTCGGCAGACCCGGTTGAATGTCGCCTCGTCGATCGTTTCGCCGGCCGTGATGGTCTGCGCCAGACCGGCCCGTAGGGCGTCGAGCGCCCGAATTGCTTCTTCCACCTGCTGTCGCACGGTCTCGGGCGGTGCTTCGGGGGGAACGTTCGTCTGGCAGGCGGCCAGCAGCAGGGCGCCTGTAAGCACAAGGGTACGCATAGCACCTGGATGGCTGGCGGGTTCAGGAGGCACTCGGTTCCGGTACATGCTGACGGAGCCACTTGCGCACAGCTGGTTCGGGCAGGGCCCCTACAAATTCGTCCACGATCTCACCATTGCGAAACAGCTTGACGGTCGGGATGCCCCGCACGTTGTAGTGGATGGCCAGCTCGGGATGCTGGTCCGTATTCACCTTCACCAGGCGCCAGGCCCCTTTACTTTCGCGTGCCAGTTTTTCGAGTACAGGGCCCAGAACCAGGCAGGGACCACACCAGGGGGCCCAGAAATCCACGACCACCGGTTTTTGGTGGCTCTTTTCGATCACCTCTTTTTGAAAGAATTCAGGAAGCGACATGGCTTACTTGCTCCAGTTTGTTCAGGAATGTCGTGCAGGGGTGCGACCACGTTGATGCGTGTCGAGCGCACCACGCAGTATGTTAACCCGTCAGTACGTTCAGGTTCTGGTAGAGAATCCAGAGTCCCATGATGACCAGGAAGATGGCAAAGCCGCGCTGCAGTCGGTGCTGGGGAACACGTGCTCCGATCCAGTTGCCGGCAAACGAGCCGGCGATACCTACGGCGGCAAACAGGCCGACGACTTCCCAGTTGACAGCCAGGCCCAGATCGGCCAGCACGTCGAGGTATTTCAGATAGCCGGCCACGCTTTTGAGTGCGATGATCACCAGGCTGGTACCGACAGCTCGGCGCATGTCGAGCCCGCCGAGCAATACCAGGGCCGGGACGATGAGAAAGCCGCCACCAACGCCTACCAGACCGGTCAGTATGCCTACGCTGATGCCTTCGAGCATGATCTTCCAGGCCGCGTGCTGCTTTGCGGCGATCACCACGCCGCCTGCGTTGGGTGTGATAGGCAGGGGGCGGGGTGTGCTGCGCCGATACATAAGCACGGCGGCCAGCAACATCACGCCCGCGAAGAGCATAAGCTGTACCGGTCCTGATACAAAGCGCGAGAGCCAGGCTCCACCGTAGGTGCCGATGATGCCCGGGATGCCAAAGAACAGCACACTTCGCCAGTCGATCGTGCGCTGTCGGGCATAGGGGAGGGCACCGGCTGCTGCGATAGCGGCTACAATGCCCAGGCTTTCCGCAATAGCTACTTTGTCAGGCTCACCGACCAGGTAGACCAGCACGGGAACAGTCAGGATGCTCCCGCCTGACCCCAATAAGCCCAGCGAGAGTCCCACCAACAGAGCACCGATCAGTGCAATCCACATCGTTCGTATCCACTAACTATCTGGTTAGAGAAAGACAAGCATAACCTCCCCCCACCCCCGCCCCGCAATTGCGGGGCGGGGGAACCCAACCGGAGGAAAGGTCCTGCGCTGTTGCGTTGGACCGTGGTGCGAGGTTAGGCCGTCACAGGCGCGCCGCTCTCCACGGGCCCGATCTGCTGATAGGTAGCGAAGTCGCCTTCAACGTACTGGACGCGATAGCCTTGCGCTGCCAGGAACGAAGCAGCCGCGGCACTCCGACCACCCGTGACGCAGTGCACCAGCAACGTGCGGTCTTTCGGGATACGGTCCAGATATTCCGGCAGCCGGGTGTAGGAGGCGTTAATGGCGCCGGGGATGTGACCGGCCTCATATTCCGAGGCGTAGCGCACGTCCACTACAGCTACGTCCGGCTGCTCGCGCAGACGAACAACGTCTTCGAACGTAATGACCGGGATCGAAGCCCGGGCGCCCCCTTCGTTGAAATAGCGCACCAGCGTCTCCGGGGTGGCGTAGGCTTCGATACGGTCGTAGCCGATGCGGACCAGATCGCGTACAGCCTGCTCTACATCCTCATCATCAATGATCAGGGCAAGCGGGGTCTGGTCGTCCGCAACGAGCGACCCTACCGTGGTGTTAAAACTCTTGTTGAAAGGTGCATAGAGGGCGCCAGGCAGGTGGGCGTGCATGAAGGCGGTGCGGTCCAGGCGGGTATCGATGAAAGTCACATCGCCCCGTTGCACCAGCTGCTCCAGTTCAGCCACCGACAAACGCCGCGGCGCCGGCAGCTGGCCCAGCAGGGGCACCCCATCGCGATTGTAAGCCTTCATGCGGGCATAGTAGAGCGGAGGTTCGGGCTGGCCACTCAGGATGGCCTGTACAAATGCCTCTTCGCCGTCGCGAGCCGGGGCCAGCGAAGCATTGAAGCGTTTCTCATAGCCTACGGTCGATTCGGGCACGGCGCCCAGGGCCTTGCCACAGGCCGAACCAGCTCCATGGCCAGGCCATACCTGCAGGTAGTCGGGCAGCTCCAGGAACCGCAGCACCGAGCGATAGAGACGACGTGCCGAAGGATCCTTCATGCCCGAAATTTTCGCCGCCGATTCCAGCAGGTCGGGCCGTCCGAGATCTCCTACGAAGACAAAGTCGCCGGTGACCATGCCCATCGGATCCGTGGCTCCGGCCCCCTTGTCCGTTACCAGGTAGCACACATGCTCGGGCGTATGCCCCGGCGTGTGAACGACCCGGAACTCAATGTTTCCAATCTGGAAGGTGTCGCCATCACGCAGGAAGGTAACGTTGTAACGGCCGTTTTTGGCCCAGTTCGAAGCCCAGCCATCGGCCTCCCCTTCAGCCGAAAGGTAAAGCCGGGCACCGACGCGTTCGGCCAGTTCACGCGCTCCTGAAAGAAAGTCGGCGTGAATGTGCGTTTCGGCTACAGCAACTATCCGCAACCCTTCTTCTTCGGCCAGTCGCAAGTACTGATCAACGTCTCGCTCCGGATCGATCACGATGGCCTCTTTTGTCTGCTGACAGCCAATCAGGTAGGCATACTGGGCCAGCTTCGGGTCAAAAATCTGTCGGAAAAGCATGGCAATTTCTCCGGTTGTTTTACATGTTATTACAAGTCATGCACGAAAAAAACTTGTTACCTTTACAGTGTAGAAAAATTGGAGCGTAAGGTCAACAGTTTCAATGGGGAAGGCGTGGACGCAGGGCGGCGTAAGCCCACGTGCCCAGCATGGCACTGAAGAGGGCTACCACCATGACGGTTACGCCACTACCCAGGAGGGCGAACATCGGTCCCGGGCAGGCGCCAAGCAGGCCCCAGCCCAGCCCAAAGAGGATCCCTCCCAGCCAGTAACGGGTGCCTTTGCCCCAGATCTTGGGTTGGATTTCGATCGGTTCGCCATGGATGGTTTTCAGCCGGAACCGTTTGATTAGCTGGATCGATAGGCCGGCCACCACGACAGCCGAGCCGATCACGCCGTACATATGGAAGCTCTGAAAGCGAAACATTTCCTGGATACGGAACCAGGAAGCCACTTCACTCTTGATCAGCACGATGCCAAAGAAGATACCCAGCAGCAGGTAAGCCAGCAGGCTGCCCGGTCGGTTTCCCGCTTCCAGGGCTTGCGCCTCGTAATCTGGCGCTACCTGTTCAATATCGATGCAGGCTTCCGGTCTGGTCTCGCGAATTACTTCAGCCATGGGTTGTCTTCGGGTTCGGTTATAGAAGAAGCGGAAGAAGCAGGTAGGTGGTAATCAGGCCACCGATGAAGAAGCCGATCACGGCTACCAGCGAGGAAAGCTGCAAATCGGCCAGTCCCATGATGGCGTGGCCGGACGTGCAGCCACCGGCATAACGGGCCCCGAAGCCGATCAGAAAGCCGCCGAGCACCACCATCACCAGGCCCGGTAGCGTGGTTAGTCCCTGCCAGCTAATGAATTCCGACGGTACCAGGCCCTCAAAATCCGTGATGCCCAGCGCAGCCAGATCGGCCCGTGTCGCTTCGGAAATCTGCACGTACGGATCTGGGGAGGCCAGCAGCGTTGCAGCAATCAGTCCGCCCAGCAGAATGCCCAGGGCGAAGATCAGATTCCAGAGGCCCTGTCGTTTCCAATCATACCGGAAGAAATCCAGGCGTGTTGGGAAGGCTGCTGCGCACAGATGGCGCAGGTTAGCCGATACACCGAACGACTTGCCACCGATTAAAAGCAGCAGTGGTACGATCAGGCCGATCAGTGGACCGGCCACATACCAGGGCCATGGTTGGGAAAGCCACTCCAGCATAATGTCAGGGGGTGTTGGTTTTGCATTTCAGGGCTCACAAACAACCTTCCGGTTATATTGTTTCCGGAGGCTGAATAGAATTTTCTGTCATTAGTAAAAATAAGGCCCTTCTGTAAGAAACAATCATAACTGAGCGGTTATTTCAGGGATAATTGCGAAAAGCGATAAATCGAGCAATGGAGATGTTGATTCCACGGGCCAAGCTGGGAGAAGTTGCCCGACGTTTTCGGTTGTTGAGCGATCCAGTGCGGCTGGAGATTTTGAATTTGCTGCATGTCCATGGCGAGCTGACGGTGCAGGACCTGGTAACGGCCACCGGACAGAGCCAGGCTAATATCAGCAAACATTTGCGGCTACTGCGGGAGGCCGATCTGGTGACGCGCCGTCAGGAAGGTCCCTATGCTTATTATCGGATTAATGACCCTATGCTGGCGGCCCTGTGCGTTCTGGTGTGCAGTCAGGTTTCGGAGGTTTCGGGCGCACCTGAAACCAGGACAGCTAATTGAGGCGGCAGTCGTAGGTGCGGGCCGTCTGTAGCAGGCGGCGTGGAGGCTCCAGGATGGTTTCCAGGAGGCCGATGGGAGCGCCGGGGGGGAGGGTTACCGTCGGAGGAGCCGGTTCATCGGGGGTGTATGGACGGTTCAGGAAGCGCTGGATCCAGTCAGCATGAAAACGTCGGTGGGCGCGTGTCGTCGGATCGGGGCCAGGGTGCTGCTGGAGCCAGTCGACCAGGGTACGCAGGTGGGCCTCCAATACGACGCGTACGTCGATAGGGGTGCGGGCATCCTGGACGCGTTCCAGTAGGCCGGCCGTCCAGGCTGTCTGCACAATGCGTTGCAGGTGGGCCTCGTAAGGATCTTCAGGGATAGCGACGGTCCAGACGGTTCGGCTGACCTGCTCCAGCATCTCGTGCAGCGAGAGTAGTGATGGATCCTGCAGGACCTGGTAATGCAGGCGGCTCAGTCGTTCCGGCTGCAACAGAAGATCAAACACCTGGCGGGCGGCTGCTTCAGCAGGTGCGATCGGATCAAACAAGGGGGCTGTTCGGCGAGCAAATAGTTCGCGATGGGCTGGATAGCCCGGTGGTCGTGGAGGAATGAGGCGCCGGATAGATTCGGGAAGGCGTAGCGTGGCGGGTTGTACGACTGTAAGCAGTGCTTGCAGCGCGGCCCGCTGCGTGGCACCTGGCACTGGACGAACCTCAGGCGCTTCGGTCATGTCCGTGGTGCGGACGACATACGTGTAATAAGCACCGCCGATCAGCTTGGCTGTGGCCTCGGTCTGGTACCGATGCCACAGATAGATAGGAACCAGCACTTCTTCGAGGGTGGCCAGCGGACGTCCGGCCCGAAGGTTTTTCAGACCGAAGCGCTCCAGGGCTATCTGTCGTACCTGAAGCTCCCGATGGAGTGCGTCGACCGCGTCGGTGCCGTTGTCCCACAGATGGGCCAGCGGATGCGCGCCACCAGGAGGACGGGCATCGGCGTCGGTGATAAAGTGCAGGCCTTGCCGGGTAGCTTCTTCGAGAATGGTCTGCAGGGCAGCCATCTCATCGGTGCCGGGAGGGAACTCGCTGTAGGCGTAGCGGATGGCCACCTTATCCCAGGCGCCGATGCCCGTATCGTAGGCCGCCGAAAGATCCAGCGAGCCGTCGGGGCGCACGCGTACGTAAGGGGCAGGGTAATCCATCACCGAAGCTCGGTCGTTCACCGAGGCTGCAAAGTTGTGCTGCAATCCCAGCGTATGGCCCACTTCGTGGGCGGCCAGCTGGCGGATCCGGGCCAGCGCCAGTTGCAACATGGGATCGCTTTCGGGGGGGTAGCCCTGCGCGTGTGCGCTATCGTAGGGGGCCAACAGGCCCTCAAAGATCAGGTAATCCTGACGAATACGCAGGGAGCCCAGCGTGACATGGCCCTTGATAACCTCGCCGGTGCGCGGATCGACGATCGTGCGGCCATAGCTCCAGCCTCGGGTGGCGCGGTGCACCCACTGGATCACGTTGTAGCGCACGTCGAGCGGGTCGACCGTATCCGGCAGCACCTCCACTCGAAAGGCATTGCGGAAGCCGGCCGCCTCAAACGCCTCGGCCCACCAGGAAGCCCCTTCGATTAGCGCCTGCCGGATCGGCTCCGGCGCGCCGGGGTCGACATAATAGACAATAGGCTGCACTGCCTCGCTGACGGGGGCGTTCGGATCCTTTTTCTGAAGCCGATGCCGGACAATCCACCGCTGCGCCAGCGGTTCGCCCACCGGGCTGGTGTAGTCGTAGAACGTGATATAGAACAGACCACTTCGCGGATCATGGGCACGTGGCTGGTAGCCGGGAGGTGGCAGGGCGACAAACATCAGGCGCTGCTGCAGCGTGACGTGTTCGGGTACTGCCGCCACCTGTCGGACAAAGCGTCCCGGCTGTTCACTGGAGAACGTGAGCAGCGCTTCGAGTACGGTGTTGCGTGGGAACGCTTTGATGGCCTCGAAGAGGATCGTGCTCCGGTCCGGATCCAGCCGGAACGTACCCTGGCCGGTCCGGCGCAGGCGCCCAACCACGTCCATAGCATCGTGCAGCGCAAAATTGGTCGCATCAATCAAAAATCGGTGACCCTGCTGTGCCACGATCGGAAAACGCCACAGCACGGCCCCTGCAAAGGCTTCTTCGACGGCCCGCCGTGCGGGCGCATCGCCTTCAAGCGCCCGGTAGGTCAGGTTGGGCGCGTAGAGCAGAATCTGATTGCCCGTCCGCCGAAACTGCACAACGCGTTCCTCACCGAGCAGTCCCCGGTCCAGTCCGACGTCGTTCGAGCCCAGTCCGGCCGAAAGGGCCGGTACCAGCAGCAGCTCTGCGCCGGAAGGAATGACCTCCAGATAGAGTTTGCCCTTCAGGGTGTCGAGATACACCGGGATCAGGCCGTCCCGGTGCACCATGCCCTGTGTGAAAGCATCGATGGCTGGCAGCGGCTGAGCGACCAGCAGGTGTGGTTGAAGCAGCAGCAACGTCAGCAGTAACAGGTGGCGCCACATGGCAATCCAGGGTTCGTCTATGGGAAAAGGCCGGGCAGAGGGCCGTTCTCGTTACTATTTCTGTACAACCGCTTCCCGTAGGGCTCCGGCCAGCTCCCCCGGGAGGAGGCACGACGCTTTTTGATTTCCAGGTGATTGTCAGCTTCGGCAAAGCCGGAAGGAGTAGGCCGGGCATATCTCCGCATGCTCCTCTGGAACCAGCTTCTATAAAGCTGATCCCCGGACTACAGGGGCAGGTAGGGCCTGCATCAAAATAACAAAATGCATATTTTAAACCACGGAAGCGCTTCGAGAAAATCAACGGCTCAGGCTGCCATGCGTCGTGTTACTCTTGTATTGCTGCTGCTTGTTGCTCTTGTTGCCGAAGGGCAGGCGCAGTCTGCACGGTTGACGCTGGATCGCTATCTGGAGTGGGAAGATGTAAACGATCCGCAGATTTCCCCGGATGGTCAGCGTATCGTCTTTACACGCCGCTGGGTGGACAAGCAAAAGGATCGCTGGCAATCGGCACTCTGGATCATGAATGCGGATGGATCGCAGCAACGCTTTCTGGTGAAGGGGCGTGCACCGCGTTGGTCGCCGGATGGAACCCGCATTGCGTTTATTGCCGACGATGCCGAAGGTCGGCCGCAGATTTTCGTCAAGTGGGTCGATTTGCCAGAGCCGCCTACGCAGTTGACGCATCTGACGGAAGCGCCGGCCAGCCTGAGCTGGTCACCGGACGGCCGGCTCATTGCTTTCACGATGAATGTGCCTGTCGAAGTGCATTGGAAGGTGGCGTTGCCCGATCCGCCGAAAGGCGCACAATGGACCAAACCACCCCGGCTGGTACGGCGGCTCCATTACCGGGCCGATCGGCGTGGCTTCATGGAAGAGGCCTACACGCATCTGTTTGTTATCCCGGCTGAAGGAGGCACGCCTCGTCAGCTTACCGAAGGGACCTGGCACGTGGGCCCACGCTTCGATGGGCTGCCGGCGGGCGCTACGCTGAGCTGGACTCCCGACGGTCGTACGATTGTCTTTGACGGATTTAAAGCCTCGGCCGATTCGGTAGACCGTAATTACCGGAATGCCCATCTGTATGCCATTGATGTGGAAACCCGGCAACTCCGCCAGCTTACCCGACAGCCCGGACGCTGGACACAGCCGGCTGTTTCACCGGATGGCCGTTGGGTGGCGTTCACCGGCTATGCCGAAACGCGTCAGACTTACCATGCAAATGATCTCTGGATGATGCCGCTTGACGGCAGCGCTGAACCGCGCAACCTGACCCGTACGCTCGACCGGGACGTCAGTAATCTGCACTGGGCTCCCGATGGCTCAGGTGTCTACTTCACGATCAACGATCGGGGCACGCGCAACGTCTATTTTGCACCGATTCGGGGCGAAGTGCGACAGGTGACGCGTGGAGTGCACATGCTGTCGCTGTCTTCGATTGCGCGCAACGGGGTTGCCGTTGGCGTACGCACCAGCTATCACGAGCCGGACGATGTCGTCCGTTTTGCGCTGGATCAGCCAGACCGAATCGAACGCCTGACGGCCGTCAACGACGACGTGCTGCAGGAGGTAAAGCTGGGCGAGGTTGAAGAAATCTGGTATGCTTCGCGTGACGGCACGCGCATTCAGGGCTGGATCGTCAAACCCCCGGACTTCGACCCCTCTAAGAAATACCCCTTGATCCTGCATATCCACGGCGGGCCGCATGCTATGTACAACGTGGGCTTTAACTTTTCCTTTCAGAATTTCGCGGCCAATGGCTATGTGGTGCTCTACACGAATCCGCGGGGCAGCACGGGCTATGGAACCGACTTTGGCGCGGCGATCAGTCAGGCCTATCCGGGCGTGGATCATGAGGATCTGATGGCCGGTGTCGACGCACTGCTGGAGCGGGGCTATATTGATCCGGATCGGCTGTTTGTAACTGGCTGCAGCGGGGGCGGCGTGCTTTCAAGCTGGGCAATCGGACAGACCGACCGGTTCGCTGCGGCCGCTGTACGGTGCCCCGTGACCGACTGGATCAGCATGGCCGGTACTACTGATATCCCCCTGTTTACCTTTAATTGGTTTGACCGGCCTTTCTGGGAAGATCCTGCCGACTGGCTGGCCCGATCGCCGCTGATGCTGGTCGGTCAGGTCAAGACGCCTACCCTTTTGATGACGGGCGAGCTGGACCTGCGCACACCGATGAGCCAGACTGAAGAATACTATGTGGCCCTGAAGATGCGGGGCGTGCCCGTGGTACTGTTGCGTTTTCATGAGGAGTACCACGGGACGGGCTCCCGGCCGTCTAACTTTATACGGACGCAGGCCTATATCTTAGACTGGTTCGAAAAGAAAGGTCGCATCCCAGGCGTGACCGTCGAAGCCGAGGAATAAACAATCAGTCCGGCGAGCGCTCCGCTTCCAGGCGGGCTTCCAGGGCCAGGGCTGCTTCAAGGAGTTGCTCGCGGAGGGGCTGAAGGTTTTTGTGCTGGTCAATGTAGCGTGAGAGCGCCTCGCGCAGAGAGCTGTCGTGGTGGACCACGGTACGACGTTCGCGCACCACCGGTCCGGCAAGACGTTCAATGCCGGCGATGTGAGCAGCCGCATGCAATGCTTTTCGAATGCGGCGCATATCTACGTGGCCCACCTGGTCTTCGTCTACCTGATAGCGTACCCGCACGACAGCGTCGGTCACCGGGGTGCGAGCGATAGCCTTCAGGATGGACTCGGTGGGGTCGGTATTGCCGCGGGCATCCACGTGCAGGTCTACAAAGCGACGGGCCGGTGTTTCAACAAAGCGATAGCGCGTTTGCTTGCGTGTTCCGTCGGTCTGAATGTCTACGAGGACAAAACCTTTCGGATCGTCGGCTTCCCGAAAAGAGACGCGCTCAATGCTGCTGCTATAGACCACAGGGATGCCGTCGGGGTTGAGGTTCTGGTGTCGGTGGATGTGGCCCAGGGCTACGTAGTCGATGGGCGGTAGGGCCAGTTGGCCCACGGTGAACTTCGGCTCATGGGCAATCAAACTGGTACGCTCCGAACCGGAGAGTTCGGCTCCTTGCACGCTGAAGTGGCCGGCCAGCACGGTAGGTAGCGAAGGGTCGAGCCGTTCAACAGCCTTCTGCACATACTCCGTGTAGAGCTGTTCGATGACCTCGCGTACTTCGGCGGCCGACTTCTGACGGTACGCCTCACGGGTCAGTAGCAGACTGCGTACAGGCCAGGGAAGGGCGATGAGTTGAAGCGGGCCGTTTTTTGTGGGCACTGTAGCCACCTCCGGACGCCGAAAGACCCGGGCGTGTCCTTCCAGGTAGCGGAAGATGTCGATCGACGAAGCACGGCCGAAGGTGACCGGATGGTCATGATTGCCTACCAGCAACACGATCGGAATGTTACGTTCGACCAGCGGTTGCAGGCATTCGGCAAAGATCGTCTGTTCGGTAGGCGAAGGATCCGGATGACGAAAGGCATCCCCGCAGAACAAAAACAGATCGACGTCTTCGGCCAGCGCCTGTGTTACCATGAATTCGAAGGCACGCCGGAAGTCCTGCAGCCGCGTATTGAGGCCTGTCGCCGGATCAATGCGGCCATAGGTGGTGATGCCCAGGTGAATGTCGGCCGTATGGAGGATTTTCATGGTAGCGACGGGCTGACGTCCGGAGAAAAATACGACAGCGCGCTGGTTGAAGCCAGTCCGGACTACCAGCCCACGCGCCGCTGGCGTAGTTCTGGCGGGAGGCGACGTTCTTGCCGGAGCGAATCGGCGCCCGGCAGATACAGGCCGATCGGTAGCGGGAAGGTGGTGTTGCTGATCTCGATGTCCGGTGCCTGTTCCATACGCCGCCAGAAGTCGCCCACGATCAGCAGGGCGTTATGGGCACCCTGGCCCCACCAGTGGGTACGGAACGTGACGCGGGGATCATTGAAGCCCACCCAGGCGCCAGTAACCAGCTCGGGATGCATCAGGATAAACCAGCCGTCGGCGCTGTTCTGCGTGGTGCCCGTTTTGCCGGCCAGGTCGTAGCGCGTCAGCCCGAACTGCCAGCGGATGCGCTGACCTGTACCGTAGCGAATCACGTCGCGTAGCATGTCCACCACCGTGTAGGCGGTCTCTTCGGAGATGGCTTCGCGCGGCGTAGGACGTGCCTCGTAGAGCACGTGTCCGTTGGCGTCTTCGATGCGGGTAACCACGGTGGGCTCATAGTAGAGACCACCACTGGCCAGGGTAGCATAGGCCGAGACCAGTTCCAGCAGGGTCACGCTGCTGGTGCCCAGTGCCAGCGAAGGCACCTCTTTCAGGGGGCTTTGAATGCCCATGCGACGGGCATAGAAGGCCACGTTGCGCGGTCCTACCTGTAGAACCAGCCGAGCTGAGACCGTATTGACCGAGCGGGCCAGTGCCTCGCGCAGGGTAATCAGCTGGCCGGTCGATTCCCCTTCGGCATTCTTGGGCTGCCAGACGTTGCCTGCCGGGTCCACATACGTGACCGAACTATCGGGCAGTACGTCGTCAGGGGACCAGCCGTTATCGATCGCCGCGGTGTAAAGGAACGGCTTGAACGTCGAGCCCGGTTGCCGACGGGCAATGGCTACGTGGTCGTACCAGTCCTGCGTCAGGTCGCGGCCGCCCACCCAGGCCCGGACGTATCCGTTGCGTGGGTCAATGGCCACAAAGCCTGCCTCCAGACGCGTTTTGACGGCCCGGAGTGAGTCGATGAAGGCCTGATCCGCTCGGAGTTGCTGGAGGGCTGCGGCAGGAGCTACCCCGCTGGCCACCAGGCGCCGATAGCGCTCCGTTTCTCGAATGAACTGATCTACTGTGTCGCGCTTGCTGGACCAGTAGTAAGCGAACGGTTCGTAGTGCTGTTGCTGCAGGTACAGCTCAATGTCGCCGCCCAGAAAATAGCCAGTTTCTCGGCTCCATTCGTAGTTGACCACGGCCTGCAACTTATTGAGTTGCGTTTCAACCGCCTGGCGGGCCAGCTCCTGCAGCCGGCTGTCGAGTGTGGTGTAGACCCGCAATCCATCTGTGTAGATGTTGTGGCCGTGTGCTTTAGCCCAGCTGACAAGCCAGCGCCGCACGTACTCGGCAAAGTAGGGAGCAATGCTGGCGGTGATCGACGAAGTGTGAAAGTCTGTGACGATCGGATCTTCTTTGTGCGCTTCAAAGAAAGCCCGATCCAGGTAGCCACGTCGCACCATCTGCCAGAGCACGACGTTCCGTCGCTGACGGGCGCGCTCCGGAAAGCGAATCGGGTTATAGAGGGCCGGGTTACGGAGCATGCCTACGAGCGTGGCTGCCTCAAGCACATTCAGATCCCGCGCGGGTTTGTTGAAGAACGTGCGGGCCGCCGACTCGATGCCGAAGGCGTTGTAGACGAACTCGACCGTGTTCAGGTACATTTCAATAATTTCACGCTTGGTATAGCGGCGTTCGAGTTCGACGGCCGTTACCATTTCTTTCAGCTTGCGCTTGATGGTCTGGGCCCGACCGATCTGCTCGTTATACAGGTTGCGGGCCAGCTGTTGTGTAATGGTCGAGCCGCCCTGCACTTCGCGGCCCAGGCTCAGGATCGTCTGGACGACGGCTGAGGCCGTTCGAAACAAGTCGATGCCCCAGTGGTCGTAGAAGCGATGGTCTTCGGTAGCCAGCAGGGCCTGGATGACGTAGGGAGAGATTTCGTCGTAGGAGACCCAGGTGCGATTCTGGCGTGCATAACGGGCCAGCTCTTTGCCGTCGGCTGTATAGGCGACGGTGGCCAGTTCAAAAGTAGGGTTATCGAGCTGCTGAAACGAAGGCAGTTCATCTGAAAGTGACCACACGTAAAGGCCCAGGGCCAGCGTGCCCAGCAGGATCAGGCCCACCAGCACGCTCAGCACCCGCGCGGCCTGTGCTTTACGGGGGTTTCGAAAGCGTCGGTAGAAAAAGCCAGCCAGTCCCTCCCGTTGCCGCGTTGTGTGGCCGTCGGCACGCAAGCGAGCATGTCGAAAGTTCGGATCGCTGAAGTATCGTTTCAGCTCCTCTTCAGTGTGTGGCCAGCGGTCTGGCATGGATAGCGTATCGCCTGTTCCACGGCTCAGGGTAGCGGATATCGGATCAACGTCTGTGGACCGCCTGAGGTCCAGCGGCAGAGCAAGAGGGCATCGGTTTCCATCAGCCCGAAGGTATGGTCCTGATACCAGCACCCCGGGTTCAGGTACAGCCCCTCGGGCCAGCGGTGCAGTTCGGCCCGGTGGCTGTGGCCCAGCACCACCACGTCGGCCACACTGGCCTGCAGTAGCTGTCGGGCATATCGACGCAGACGTTCGACCGTGATGGGATTCAAGCGTTCCGGTCGCCACTGCGTGACGCGTCGAGCCAACGCAAGCCCCAGATCGCCGGGGAGCAGGTTGCGATAGAGCCAGACCGGCATCGGATGCCGGAGGAGCCTGCGGAGCATTCGTGAAAGGGGGGAGGCAATGGCCAGATCACCATGGTCCAGGAAGACGCGACGTCCCAGTAGCGTATCGATGATGGGCTCATGCAACACGCGCACGCCCAGTTCCTGCTCGAAATAGTCCCGGTGCCAGGGATCATGGTTGCCGACCACATAGGTAACCGGGATGCCCCGCGCAGCCCAATCGGCCAGCAATGCCTGAAAGCGCACAAAGCCCCGGGGGACAAGATGTCGGTATTCGATATAATGGTGAAAAACATCACCGACCAGAATCAGGTGTTCGGTTCGATCGACCAGTGTGGTCAGACAGGCCAGTAGCGATTGCTCGACCGCGCGTTCGGTAGCGGGATCGGTCCGGCCCAGATGCAGATCAGCAAAAAACAGAACCACAGGCGAACGTCCAGCAAGCAGCGTAACTTTAAAGGATAGCGTGCCGCGCTTTGTTCGCGCAAGCTGTGGACAGAGTTCCAGCAGTACGCACCCTTTTGTCCGCTGAGGCGTTGGAAGCGCGTCGGTTAACAGGTAGCAACCAATGGATCATGTACCGCGATCACGATTATTATCAGCCCCCTACGCAGTTTGCGGTTTTCCCGCCGGTTGTCAAGAATCTGCTGATCCTGAACGGCCTGGTGTTCCTGGCGCAGCTGGTGCCCACGACCGATCGGTTGCTGATCGCATGGTTTGCGCTGTGGCCACTGGGATTGCCGGACTTTTATCCGGACTTCTGGCCCTGGCAGCTCATCACTTACAGCTTTCTACACGGTGGTTTCACCCACCTCTTTTTTAATATGTTTGCGCTCTGGATGTTTGGGGTCCCCATTGAGCGGGCCTGGGGCTCTCGACGCTTTGGGGTCTACTATTTTGTGTGCGTGGTAGGTGCAGGATTGACCCAGTTACTTGTTGTCACGCTCAGCGGTGCAGTGTTTCCAACCGTAGGAGCTTCGGGGGGCGTCTTTGGCATCCTGCTGGCGTTTGGCATGATGTTTCCCAATACACCCATTTACCTGTATTTCCTGTTTCCGATCAAAGCCAAATGGCTGGTGATTGGCTACGGGTTGCTGGAGCTCTGGGCCGGCGTGACGGCCACGCAGTCGGGGGTAGCGCACTTTGCCCACCTGGGCGGTATGCTCTTCGGTTTTCTACTGATTCAATACTGGCGGGGCAAGTTGCCCTGGCGACCTGCACGGCGCCTGTACTGGTAAGTGGACCAAAACCTTTCGCCGGTCCGTGCAGTACACACAGACAGAGCTGTGGAACCACCAACCCAGCGCGACCGTGAGCCGGTTTCTGGTCTGGTACCGTATGCAGCCGCCTGCGCTACGGGCGCTGCTGACAATTAACGTAAGCATTTATCTGTTGTGGATCCTGGCGTTCATGCACATCGACGCCGTACGCCAGTTCGTCTGGCTGCAGCTGGCCTTGAACCCCGACTGGCCCACCATTCTGACGCATCCCTGGCAGCTTGTGACCTATAACTTTTTGCATCTGCAGTTCGGCTTCTGGGGATTGATCCATCTGCTGTTCAACATGCTCTGGCTGGTGTGGATCGGTCGAGAGTACGAAGAGTTGCACGGATCGCATCAGCTGCTGGCGCTGTACGTGATTGCGGGCGTAGGGGGAGGCCTGCTTACCGTGCTGTTGCATGCGCTATTTCCCGGGGTGGGTGCGTTTGGTGGGCTGGTGCATGGGGCGTCGGCGTCGGTACTGGGCGTGCTCATGGCCGTGGCTATCCTCTATCCGTTCAAGAGCGTGGCGTTGTTTCTGTTTGGTCCGATCCGGCTGCTTTACCTGGTGTTGATCTTTCTGGCACTTGACGTGCTGTTCATGGCGGGAGGCGGAACGGCCGTTGGGGCGCATCTGGGTGGGGCGTTGTTTGGCCTGCTTTACGCCCGGGCAGAACAGCGGGGTATCGAGCTGGGAAGCTGGGCTCGTATTTTCTTCCAGGGTCGGCGTGCTCGTCGGAGCCGACAGCCTGTAACGGCCGAGACGGGCCGCATGCTCCGTCGCGTGGGTGCCTGGATGGAACAACGGCGTGGGACGTCCGAAGGTGGCCGCTCAGCGGAGGAGCGTTCCCTTGAGGAAGAAGTTGATCGGATCCTGGACAAAATCAGCGCACACGGCTACGATTCGCTTACCGAAGAAGAGAAACGGATCCTTTATGAAGCCAGTCGGCGTTGAAGCCCCGGAGTTAACCGAGAACGCAACCACTGAGCCATTATCATGGAACGACCGCGCCGCAAGTCCCGCCCCGTTATGGTCGGGAATGTGCAGATAGGCGGAGGAGCCCCGATTTCTGTGCAGTCGATGACCACCACTAAGACGCACGACGTGGAAGCTACGCTGGCCCAGATTCGACAGCTGGCCGAAGCGGGCGCCGACATTGTGCGGGTGGCCGTTCCCCGCCCGGAAGACGCTGCAGCGCTGCGCGACATTGTGCAGGGGAGCCCGGTACCCATCGTGGCTGATATTCACTTCAACTATCAGTATGCGCTGCAGGCCATTGAGGCCGGGGTAGCCAAGGTGCGCATCAACCCGGGCAACATCGGCAAGGAGGAATGGGAGCGCGAGGTGCTACTGGCGGCTAAAGAGAAAGGGGTCCCCATCCGGATCGGGGTGAATTCGGGATCGCTTGAGCGCGATCTGCTCGACAAGTATGGCTATCCAAAGCCAGAGGCGCTCTTCGAAAGCGCCATGCGCCATGTGGAGATCTGCCTGAAACACGGCTTCGAAGACATTATCATCTCTGTCAAGCACTCCGACGTCTATTACATGATGCAAGCCTACCGGCTGGTTGCTGAACGCACGGATTTTCCGCTACATCTGGGCGTGACCGAGGCCGGTTCCTTTGTCAGCGGTAGTATCAAGAGCGCTATCGGCATCGGGGCACTGCTGGCCGAAGGGATCGGGGATACGATCCGGGTATCGCTGGCCACGGATCCGGTGAAAGAAGTGGAAGTAGCTCATCAGATTCTGAAGGCGCTGCGGCTGGGCCCGCCAGGTGTAAACATTATCGCCTGCCCGACCTGCGGGCGTCTGACAGGTGATCTGTTTTCGATCGTCGAGGCTGTTGAGAACGCCGTCAAAGCACGCAAATTCAAGAAGAACCTGAATGTAGCACTGATGGGTTGTGCGGTAAACGGCCCGGGCGAGGCCGCCGGGGCCGATCTGGGGATTTCACTGGGCCGAGGGCGCGCCCACCTGTTTGTTCGAGGCAAAGTAGTCCGTGTGGTGCCCGAGGATCAGATCGTCGAAGCGGTGCTGGAGGCCATTGAGCAGTGGGAGGAGACAGCGGACGGTTCGATCCAGCAGGCTTCTTGAAAACAGAAATGCCGGGATAAGTTGTTGCAAAATTCTGATCACATCTTTTTCATTAATTTGTTGAAACAGTCCGTTATAGGAAACGTTGAGCCCGTTCCGGAAGCGCTTTTTTGTGGAGAAGGCCAGGCACTGGCCCGTCTGGACGAGGCTGCTCGAGTGTGTAGCGGGTGGGGCATTGATCAACAGTTGCTGGCGTAAAAAAACGCAGTTCCGATGGTACACAGCTATCCAAAAGCGGCGCCGTATAAGAACAAAATCGTAGAGCCCTTACCGCGTCTTTCACAGGAGCAACGTCAGGAAGCCTTACACGCAGCCGGCTATAATGTATGGCGGTTACGGGATAGCCAGGTCTACATTGATCTGGCCGATGCGCATGGCAATGGGGCACTAACCCAGCAGCAGTGGGCAGGCCTGATGGTTGGCGATGAGGCCTATGCCGGAAGTATCAACTTTGAGCGGCTGCAGGAGGCAGCCCGGACACGTCTGGGAAAGCAATATCTGGTGCCTACGCATGCCGGTCGGGGAGCGGAGCACCTGGTGTTGCTTGCCTTTAGCAAAGAGGGACAGTGCATTGTGGGCAATGCTCCCAGTCCGACGCTGCGCCGATTGCTGGAGCGTTATGGAAGGACCTACCGTGATCTTTCGGCAGCGCATTCGGCGTGGCTTGGGGACGTAGACCTGGAGGCCTTGGAAGCGATATTGCAGCGTGAGGCTGAACAGATAGCCTATGTGGTGTTGCATACGGCCGCCTGGGTGCAGGGGGGACAGCCGTTCTCCCTACACAATGCGCGGGCTGTGGCCGAGCTGGCCCGCACCTATCGCAAACCCCTTGTGCTCGAGGCAACGCACATCTTCACCCAGGCGCTGCTATGGCAGGAGCAGGTGGACGCACTTCGGGAGCGTTCGCTGTTTTCGCTTGTGCGCGAACTGGCCGATCTGGCCGATTTGATCTACCTTTCAGCCCGTGGGGATCTGGGCTGTCATGTAGGCGGGCTGATACTAACCGAGCGTGAGGACGATTACATTGCGCTGCGCAGTCTGGTGGTTGTGTTCGAGGGATTGCACACCTATGGAGGGCTGGCCGGGCGCGACATGGAAGCAATGGCCGTGGCATTACAGGAGCTTTCGGAGAGTGAGTTGCGCTTCTACCGGGGACAGCTACTGACCCTGGGGCAGCAGGTGCGCGCGTTAGGGTACCCCGTGCTTGAGCCAATCGGAGTGCACGGCATTTTAGTGAACGCGTCCGAGCAAGTCTCAGGCGATTTTCCCGGACACAGCCTGGCGGCGGCGCTGTACCTGCTGGCTGGCGTGCGAGGAGGGCCTCGCGGTGCCTATCTGCACCTGGCCCTTCCACGTCGTGTCTATACCGAAAGTCATCTGGACTATGTCGTAGAGGCCCTGCGGCAGCTGCGCGCAGTTCAGCCTTTGCCTCGATGGAAGCTGGTGGAGGCTTATCCGCCGATGCCGGATGAAATGGCCCGCTTCGAGCCGGAACAGCCGTTGACGTTACCGGCCTGGACGCCGGACATACAGCCAGAGCCGTACCGTATCAAGGCCATTGAGCCGCTCCTGCTGACCACGAGGGCGCGGCGTGCCGCAGCTCTGCATGAAGCCGGATGGAATACGTTTCTACTCCGTTCGCAGGATGTGTATATCGACTTTCTGACCGACTCGGGCACTACGGCTATGAGTAGTGGGCAGTGGGCCGAGATGATGCGAGCGTCAGAGACGCTAAGCTACTCGGAGGCCTACGATTACTTTGTCGAGACAATCCGGGAGCTGTACGGATTGCCGTATGTTCTGCCCACACATCAAGGACGGGCCGCTGAGCATGTGCTATCCCAGGTGTTGATTCGGCCCGGCCAGTATGTAGCCAACAACATGTATTTCACGACCACGCGCGAGCATCAGGAGCGTGCCGGCGGTATCTTTGTCGACGTGATTGTTGACGAAGCCCACGATCCGACCGCGACCTATCCTTTCAAGGGGAACATAGATCCTGAGAAGCTTCAGGAGCTGATCCGGCGTGTGGGGCCTGAACAGATAGCCTATGTCTGCCTGGAGCTCAATGTGAACATGGCCGGGGGACAACCCGTATCGCTGGAAAATGTGCGGACGGTGGCCACCATCTGCCGTACGCATGGCATTCCGCTGATTTTCGATGCGACCCGTGCAGCTGAGAATGCCTATTTCATCAAGGTGCGCGAGTCAGGCATGCAGGCACGCCCTATTCCGGAAATTTTCCGGGAGCTTATGTCGTATGCCGACGGTGTTACGGTGAGTGCCAAGAAAGACCTACTGGTGAATATCGGGGGCTTTCTGGCCGTACGGGATGCCCGGCTCTATCGACGTCTTGAGCAGTTCGCGCTTCGGTTTGAGGGCCATCCGGCCGATGGAGGGCTGGCCCGGCGTGATCTGGTAGCTATGGCCCAGGGAGCTCGAGAGATGCTGGATGTTGCCTATCTCCAGCATCGCATCGGCCAGGTCGATTATCTGGCGGGACGACTGCGCAAAGGCGGGGTGCCCATTGTAGAGCCGCCCGGAGGCCATGCAGTGTTCATCGACGCCCGGCGTTTCCTGCCCCACCTGCCACAGGATCAGTTTCCGGCCCAGCGATTGGCCGGTGAAATCTATCTGGCTTCCGGCGTGCGGGGCATGGAGCGTGGTATCGTTTCGGCCGGACGTGACCCGAAGACGGGTCAGCACAAATATCCCCGGTTGGAGCTGGTACGCCTGACTATCCCTCGACGCGTCTATACGCAACGCCATCTGGACGTGGCCGCCGAAGGCATTCTCGAAGTGTTTGCGCGACGTGATCGGATCGGTGGGTTGCGTATGGTTTTTGAACCGCCCACCCTGCGCTTCTTTACCGCACGATTCGAACCCCTGTCGTGAAAAGAAAACCAATAGGGGTTTTCACAGCGCGTTTCCACGGTTTTTTTGTGCTATATCTATGTAAAACAGAAGGTTTCAAAATTTTTGCCTGGAGAATTGAGAGGGGCTTGACTAAACGGCCGGGACATTGTTTATTTAAAGATAGGTAAGCGCTTACGCAAGGATCAGAGCAACCCGGCCGATGGGACTGACCATCTACGACATCGCCCGTGAAGCAGGTGTCTCGATTGCGACCGTCTCTCGCGTCTTTAACAACAGTCCCCGGGTAGCCCCGCATACCCGCAAGCGGGTGTTGGAGGTAGCCCGGCGACTGGGGTATCAACCGCACGTTTCGGCCCAGAGTCTGGCCCGGCGTCAGGCCCAGACGGTGGCGGCCATCGTGCCCATGCTGACCAACTACTTTTTTGTTGAAGTGCTGCGGGGGTTGCAGGATCGCCTGGTTGAAACGTCCTTTGACCTGCTGGTTTATGCGGCGCCTACGCTTTCGGATGTGGACACGCACCTGGAGCGGGCACTGCAGCGGGGGCGCTCGGCCGGGGTCATGATCTTCTCAACGCCCCTGACCGAAGCCCGCGTTGAGCGGGTGCAGCGTAGCCCTCAGCCGGTGGTGCTGGTGGATTCGTTTCATCCGGATTTTGACTCTGTTTCGATCGATAACGAACAGGGAGGGTATCTGGCGGCCCGCCATCTGCTTGAGCACGGTTACCGGCGTATCGGGCTGCTCATGGCGCATCCCGATTCGGTTCCAGCGCGGGAGCGTCGTCACGGTTATGAACGTGCGCTGCATGAAGCGGGTCTGGAGCTTGATCCGGAGCTGATCGTCGCCAGCACCGACCCGCATAATCATGGCTACACAGAGGCGGGGGGGTATGAGGCTATGAAGCAACTCCTGACACGCGATCCCCGTCCGGAAGCGGTGTTTGTGGTGTCTGACATCATGGCCCTGGGGGCGTTGCAGGCGATCGAAGAGGCCGGATTGCAGGTGCCGGACGATCTCGGATTGATCGGGTTTGACGATCTGCGGGTTAGCCGTTTTCTGGGGCTGAGCACGTTGCGGCAGCCCATGTACGAGATGGGAAAACTGGCTGCTGAAAAGCTCTTGCGTCGCATTGCCGAGCCGGAGCTGCCCGTAACCAGTACCGTTTTTGCCCCACGACTGATCTGCCGGCGTACCTGTGCGCCAGCGGATCCCAACGGACAGCGTGATGCAAGGCGGCTAATGCGAAACCGAACATGAGACCGCGGGGCCTTGCCATCATCGGGCTGTTGCTGGGGCTGGCCGGTTGCCAGGCCGATTCGGCGCAGCAGACGCTGCTGGCCGAGGGGCCGGGTGTGCGCATTACGGCGGACGCCTTTCGGGAGGCCTACCTGGATTATCTATTGCGGACAGGCCAGCTCGATAGTCCGCGTCTGCGTCGGCTGTTTCTGGAACAGATGGTTCAGGAGGCGCTTGTGGTTTACGAGGCCCGCCGGCAGGGGCTGGACCGTACGCCGGCCTACCAGCAGGAAGCCCGGGCGGTCGAGACAAAGCTGCTCGTGGAGGCCTATGCCCGCCAGGTACTTTACGATACGGTACAGGTGCGCGAGGCCGAGCTGGCCGAAGCCTTTGTACGCATCAATACCGAGATCCGGGCGCGTCATCTGTGGGCTCCCACGCAGGCCGCCGCCGAGTCGCTCTATGCTCGCTTGCAGGCCGGCGCTTCGTTTGATGAACTGGCGGCCGAAGTCTTTCGCGACAGTGTACTGGCCCGGCGTGGCGGCGATCTGGGATGGTTTTCTTTTGATGAAATGGACCCGGCCTTCGAGGAGGTAGCCTTTCGACTGAAACCTGGCCAGATTTCACCGCCGGTGCGCACCGCCTATGGCTACTCGATCATCCAGGTAATGGACCGGTTCACGAAGCCGATCCTGACCGAGACCGAGTTTGCCCGAAAGCGGCCGCTGCTGGTGCGCTATCTGCGCTATCGGAAGCAGCAGGCAGCGCGTGAAGCTTGTGCTCGGCGTCTGGCGGATTCGCTCCGGATTCGCTTTCATGAGGCAACGCTGCGTCGGCTCTACGATCGGATTGTGGGACGCGGAGTGCAGGACGCAGAAGGCCAGGAAGCAACCTGGATGAAGCAGCCGCTGCTGACGTTTGGCCCGGCCTCGCAGCGTGTCACCTGGACGGTGGCCGACTTTCGGAGGCAGGCGCAACTTACAAGTACGGCACAGCGAGAAGCCGCCACCCGCTCACCCGAGGCGCTGAAGGAGTTTGCCCGTGGGTTGGTTGTGCGTCAGGTGCTGGCCGAGCGAGCTCGAACGGCCGGGTTGCATCGTACGCCAGCTTTTGAGCAGGCCCGGCAACAGGCACTCGACCGGTGGCTCTACCGGTACGTACGCCGGCAGGTACAGGCTGAAGCCGTTGTCCCCGAAGACACACTGCGGGCGTTCTACGAAGCGCATCGGGAAGACTTTCGCAGACCTGCCCGGCGCGCCGTCTGGGAAATCCTGGTGCCCACCGAAATGGAAGCGCGGCGCCTCCGGACATTGCTGGCAACCACCGAGTTTGCGGAGTTGGCCCGTCGCTACTCGCGGCGACCCGGGGCGGCGACGACCGGCGGATATCTGGGTTTTGTAACCAGGGAACAACTGGGAGCCATAGGCGCGACGGTGTTTGCCGCCCGCGAAGGAGAGGTGCTGGGGCCGTTGCGGATCGCCGATGGCTATGTGCTGCTTCGTGTGGGGGCGCTTCAACCCGAACGGCCGATGACGCTGGAGGAGGCGCGGCCCCTCATCATGCGTCAGGTGCGGCCGTACTTCGAACGCCAGCGCTGGCGACAGTATCTGAGAGACTTGCTGCAGCAATATGCCGGACAGATAACCCGCTATGTCGCGCGGCTGGACACGCTTCGCCTGATCCAGCGGGTTGAGGCCTGAGTCGCAAAACCGAGCGTTGAAGTAGATCATGCGTTCATTAACTGCTATAGGTAAAACGCTTACATTTTGGGTACCCCGCCTTGTAGGATGGCTGCTGATTGCCCCGGTCGCTGCCCAGACAACGGGAAAAATCATGGGGCGGGTCATTGATGCCGCAACGGGTGCACCGTTGCCTGGTGTGAGCGTTTACATTGAAGGGACCACCCGGGGTGCTGCGACGGACATTGACGGTGAGTATGTGATCATCGGGCTGCGGCCGGGTACCTATACGGTCGTGGCTTCCTTTGTGGGCTATGCGACCGAGCGCCGCGAAGGCGTGCAGGTGAGTAGCGGACTGACCACGCGGGTCGACTTTGCCCTGCGAGAAGAAGTAATTCAGGGCGAAGAGATTGTGGTGGTTGCCTCACCCATTACGGTGCGCAAGGATCTGACCAGCTCCGAAGCACGCATAACGGCCGAAACGATCGATCGCCTGCCGGTGCAGGAAGTGGGCCAGGTCCTGACGCTACAGGCAGGTGTGACGGAACGAGGAGGGCTGCACATCCGGGGTGGTCGCGCCAGCGAAGTCGTGGTCATGGTTGATGGCGTGCCCGTCACGGACAACTTCGATGGCTCGACCGCCGTGCAGCTCGAAAACGAGGGGATCCAGGAGCTCCAGGTCATTTCCGGCACCTTTAATGCCGAGTACGGCAATGCCATGTCGGGGGTAATCAATGTGGTGACGAAGGAAGGGCGTTCGGACCGATGGGGAGGCTCGATCAAGCTGTACAGCGGCTCCTATCTGGTCTTCGGGAAAGGCGGTGAGGCGTATCTACGAGGCACTGAGGTTGAACGCTATACCCGGCAGGGCATCCAATACCGGGATGTTGATCCATACGGCTATCTGCCGATCAATCCTGTTCATTACTACAACGTTGAAGCCGCTCTGGAAGGGCCGATCTTCACGCCGCGTCTGACGCTTTTTGGCCTTGTGCGCTATTTCCAGAACGATGGCTGGCTTTATGGCGCCCGGATTTTCAACATGGATGGCACTTACGGCGACTCGGCGCTGGTGCCTATGAACACATATGCCAAGCTGAGCTGGCAGGGCAACCTGCGGCTTCAGATAACGCCCAATCTGTTTCTGAACCTGATCGGTCTTGGATCGGTGACGCGCAGTCGGCCTTACGATCTTTACTGGCGTTGGAATCCGGACGGCCGTACCCGCAACTATGATCTGGGCTACAACCTGAAGTTGCAGCTCAAGCATCTGCTCAGTGCCCGCACCTTCTATACGGTGCATCTGGCTACCTTCCGACGGCACGCCTGGAGCCGCCGCTTCGATGACCCGCTTGATCCACGCTACAACGGGCTGGCCATTCTGCCACCCGACTCGATCGAAGTGGCACCGGGCCTCTGGGTGCCTTACCTGACTGGAGGAGGGCGTTTTGCCCGAGGCGGTATGGACATGAACCATTTCGAGCGCACCTCGGAAGCCTACTTTGTCAAGGCCGATCTGACCAGCCAGGTGGCTCGTAATCATCTGGTCAAGATCGGTGCCGAGGTGCGGATCGACCGACTGGACTTTACCGCCTTCAGTTTGATTCCGGCTACCGATGCCGAAGGCAACGTGATCCAGCCCTTCCAGCCAGCTATACCCCCGGAGACGTCTCCGCAATACCAGCACTATAGGAATGTCTCGCCGATCACGGCCAGCGCCTACGTGCAGGACAAGATTGAATTTGAAAATTTCATTGTGAATGTGGGGCTTCGGTTCGACTACTTCAACGCCCGAACGCCCGTACCGGCCGATCCCGAGGATCCGAACATTTATTTCCCCTTTAAGAAAATCCACATTTACAAAGATCTGAACGGCGACGGCGTCATCACTGTTGATGAAGAGCGTGAAGATAATCGCTATACGCTCGAAGAGCGGGAAGCCTTCTGGTGGAAGTATCCGAAGCCCAAATTTCAACTTTCACCACGGCTGGGCATTGCCTACCCGATTACAGAAACGGGCGTGCTGCATTTCTCCTACGGGCACTTTCTCCAGATTCCCACACTGAACTTGCTGTTTGCTGGCTATGGCTACAAGCTTCAGAATCAATCCGGTCAGTATGGGCCTTATGGCAATCCGGACCTGGACGCGCAGCGGACCGTCATGTACGAAATCGGCTTTCGTCAGGGAATAGGACCCTTTCTGTTCGACGTGACAGCCTATTATCGGGACGTGCGCGACTGGGTCTCGACCTCCACGCCGATCGAGACGGAAATTCCCGGGGTCGTCTACGTGATCTACACGAACCGCGACTACGCCAGTACGCGTGGGGTAACGGCAACGCTCTCGCGCCGCTTTGAAAACGGATGGGGCTTTGATGTGAGCTATACCTATCAGGTGGCGGAGGGCTCCAATTCGAATCCAGATGAAGAGTTTTTCGCGCGGCTGAATAACCAGCAACCACCGTTGGCGCTGCTGCCGCTGGACTGGGACCAGCGACATAAGGTGACCGCTGCCTTCTACGTGGGTGGAGAAGACTGGGGGGCTTCGATGGTGAGCATCTGGGGCTCGGGTTTTCCCTACACCCCTTCGTTTCCAGAGGCGGCTATTGCCGGTCCTGACGTACCCCCGGCTTTTCCCCGGAACGCACGCCGCATGCCTTCCAACTGGCAGATAGATCTCTACATCTACCGAGACTTTACGATCGCTGGAGTGCGGCCACGCCTGTTTGTGCAGGTCTACAACCTGCTGGACCGACGCAATCCCGTGGCCGTCTTCAGCGATACAGGACGGCCGGATGTGACGCTCCCCCAGCAACAGGCTGCTTCGTTCGATCCGGGTTACTTTGTGCGTCCCGAACACTACAGCGAACCTCGACGGCTTCATATAGGACTGGAATTACAGTTTTAATCGGAAAGGAATACGGGCAATGGGTATGCGCCTGCCTTATACATACCTGATCGCGTGGGTTCTGCTGAGTGGGTCGATGGCCGGTAAGTGGGCTGTGGCCCAGCCTATCGAACGCGAACACGTGCCCAGCAACGAGCGTGTCGATCCACTGGAGCGCCGGCGTGACGACATCGACGGCAACAACGTTCGCGCTACGATCACGAACTGGCTTCAGACGGCACAATCGGGCAACCCGGGTGATTTCTGGTATGAGTGGCCCAAGAACACGCGCCGCATCTACGTGTCGCTGACGCAGCTCTGGGTCGGTGCGCAGGTAAAGGCCAATGTAGGTAGCAATCCAGGGCGGACGCTCTATATCGTCGATGTGGCCGACTTTCGCCAGAACCGCTTTGGAGGGACGAATTCCTGGACGTTCGAGCCTATCAAGGGCTACGTCAATCCAGCCGGTAGCGAATACGGCATCGCTCAGAGTGACGATCCATCAAGCTGGCCGCCCTTCTGGCCTGATAAGCTGGCTGACAAGAACGATCCCGGATGGCGCGGATCCTGGAATGGCTTCTTCGGCAAAAACATCTTCAATGCGGACCAGGAATTCTTCTTCAAAGCCGGCGACGACCAGTACGATCGCTATCTGAATGCCTATCGCCCCGACTCGACCGATCCTTCCCGCGGGGGGCTGGGCCTGATCGTGGAAGCCCGCTACATGGCCTGGACGCAGATCCTGATCGATGATGTCGTCTTTCTGCTCTACGAGGTTAAGAACGATGGCACCGAAGACCTGAAGCGCGTCGGCTTTACGGTCTGGCTGGCCGATTGTGTGGGCGGTGACTGTGGAGATGACATCCCCTTCTTCGATATTCTCGAAGATGTGGCCTTCATGACGGATCGCGACGGCGTAGGTGATCAGAACTTCGGTCCAGATCCTGTCGGCGTAGCGGCAATTACTTTCCTGGAGACGCCCGGTAATGGCGTTGACCGGATCGACAATGACGCCGACGGTTCCACAGGAAACCCGGACTGCTCGGTAGCCGAGTGCAACAGTCCTGTTGTGCCAGAAGCCTTTCTGGTAGGTGAAAATCCCCTGAACGGTATCGACGATAACGGTAACGGGCTGATTGACGAGAACGCCTCGCATGTGCCATTCCAGGCCGAGCAGGGTTCCAGCCCCGGGGTGGGCTACGCGGACTTCATCGATAACGATGGCGATGGAGAGGCGAACAGCCCGGTGATAACCGAAGCTATGATAGCAGCTGCGGCTGCGGACCGCTGGAACCGCTGGCCACCCAATCCAGAGAATGATTCCCTGCAGCAACGAGCAGATGGCCGTCCGATTGTGCACCTGATCGGGGTGGGACAGGAAGACCTGGGACGGGGCTTTAAGGATGGCATTGATAATGACAACACCTGTGATATAGAAGGCCACATTCTGGCGGAGTCCGGTTCGCCGCGTGTGACACAGGAAATGATCGATGCGGCGGCCACGGACCCCTACCGGCGCTATCGGCTGCCCGGCAGTGACATCATCCTGTACGACGTGGGGCCGGAAGATCTGGGCAAGTGCTATGCGGACGGGGTGGACAATGATGGGGATGGGGCCGTCGATGAAGGCATCGACGAAGGTATTGATGAAATGATTGATGAGCGTCGCGACGACGGGCTTGATAACGACGGCGACTGGAATCCGCTGCGCGATGACACAGGGTTGGATGGGGTCCCCTATACCGGCGACCCGGGTGAGGCGGACGGTCTGCCTACCAGTGGGGCCGGTACGCCCTTCCCCGGCGAGCGCAACATCGACAAAACCGACGTGGCCGAGTCGGACCAGATCGGGATCACCAACGTGCAAGTCTTCCCCGCCGGTTCGCTGAACCTGACGCAGACAGCCGACCAGACACTCTTTAACACCTTCATGCTGCCGGGCGAGCTGGAGCTTGAAAGGCCGCCAGCGGGCGATAATGACCTGGCCGTTTCCAGTGGTCTCTTCCCGCTACGCGCTGGACAGATCGAACGCATTTCATTGGCGATCGTGCTGGCGGTCGGGCGAGAAGAAGCCCTGCAGGGACGGGATTACGCGTTGAGTGCCTATTCGGAGGACTATCAGTTTGCCCAGGCCCCCCTGACACCAACCGTAGTGGCTGTGCCGGGCGACGGCCGCGTTACGCTCTACTGGGATTCTAAAGCCGAAGAGTCGGTCGATTCCTACATGGAGAGCATCGGCCTCAACGGTCGTGACTTCGAAGGCTACCGGATCTATCGGGCCACCGATCCGGCCTTTCTGGATGCACTCGTAATCACTGATGGCTTCGGTAACCTGACCTTTCGCAAGCCAATCGCTCAGTTTGACTTGAAAGACGGCATCACCGGCTTTCACCCCGTCGATATTAACGGCATCAAGTTCTACCTGGGCGATGATACCGGTATCCGGCATGTGTTTGTCGATACGACAGTCACCAATGGCATTACCTATTACTATGCCGTAACGGCCTACGACTTTGGTGCCGCCGAGGCGAACATTGCACCTACCGAGACGCCCATCCGCATCCGTCGACTACCCGACGGTACAATTGAAACGGGACCGAATGTGGTGCGGGTGACGCCCACAGCCCCTGTAGCCGGCTACCGAAACGCCGAGCTGGAGAATGTCGACGGGTTCCTCCCACGGGTGCAGGGCTTTACGACAAGCCGCATCGGCTACCAGATCATCGATCCGCGGGCAGTACGTGATGGGGCCCGCTACCGTATTGTGTTCGAAGACACGCTGATACCTGGCACGCGCACGACACCCGACACGCTCACCACAAAGAATTTCTCACTGATCGACATCACAGACCCGAGCAATCCCGATACGCTCATTCGGCGCTCGACAGCCTTCAAGCCGGGCCGAGAGGTGCCCATCGTCGATGGTTTCCAGCTCATCTTCTTCCCGGATCCATACGTGGTGCAGGACCGCAATCGGTCGGGATGGAACAACCCGGACGTATACGATCCGGTTATGGAGCCATTTGTGCAGCCGCCCTTTATCAAGGGGCTTCGCAATCCGGCCGACTATCGGGTCGAGATCGTGGGCGACGGTGAAGTTATGTCGGAGCCGCTCCGGATCGGGCCCCAGACCATTCCGGCGCGGCCTACGAACGTCCGGGTAATCAACGTATCCACCGGACAGGAGGTGAAGTTCGCTTTTCTGGATCGGGATAACACCGATGGTGGGCCGTTTGCTACGACGCCGGCCCGTTTCACGGCCAGTCCGGATGCGACGCCGCCGGCCAGCGACTATCTGGTATTGATTGAACCGCTACCCGGCGGTGGGGAAGGCGTCACCTGGCGTATCTCGCTCGACATCACGCAGGCTGGGCGGCGCAATCCGCAGCAGGGCGACGTGGCCACACTCATTACACGCAAGCCGTTTCTGTCGAGCGATGTCTTTGAATTCACCGCCCGAGGACCCACTGTAGACCGCGAGCAAGCGCGTTCGCTGCTTGATCAGATCCGTGTGGTACCGAACCCGTACATTGCTACGAATCGCTTCGAACAACAGAATCCCTTTGCGACAGGCCGAGGACCCCGGGCCATCCACTTTATCCACCTGCCGCCTCAGGCAACCGTGCGCATCTTCACGATCAGTGGCCGTCTGGTGCGCACGCTTCACCTGAACCAGGGCGCAAACGACGGGCTCGATGCCGCCTCACTCCTGAACGGCACCCTCGTGTGGGACCTGCTCACCGAGGACGGCCTGGAGGTATCCTACGGCGTCTACCTCTACCATGTGGAAGCGCCGGGTATCGGCGAAAAAACCGGAACCTTTGCCATTATCAAATGAGCACCATGCGTGGATATAGATCGCGCCTGATCATTGCCTGGGTACTGGTGCTGAGTGCGGGAGTAGCGCAGGCACAGTTCGCCAGCCAGACGCGCACGGTCACCCGTGTCGGTACGGCAGCGGCCGAGTTTCTGAGCATACCGATCGGCGCACGTGCTACCGCCATGGGCAGTGCCGTCAGCGCAACGATCGACGATCCAACAGCCATCTACTGGAATCCGGCCGGACTAACCGGGCTGACACGCGGCATGTTTGCGGCCGAACATGCCCAATGGCTGGCCAATATCTCGGTAAGCTATGTAGCTGTAGCTGCACCGCTGGGGCGAGGTACGGTAGGGATCGGTGTGACGGCCGTGCGCACCCCGGAAATGGAAGAAACCACGGTTGAGCAACAGGACGGCACCGGCCGCACCTTTACGGCGGCTTCCTATGCGATTGCCCTGAGCTATGGACGGGCCCTTACCGATCGTTTTTCCATAGGCGGCTCCATAAAGTACATCACCGAACGTATTTCGTATTCAACGGCCAGTGGACTGGCGCTCGACATCGGGACGCTGTTCGTGACGCCCTTCCGAGGCATTCGCCTTGGAGCGGCCATCACGAACTTCGGCACGAAAATGCGCATGCGGGGCGACGACCTGCTGACGATTGTCGATATCGACCCCAATAATCAGGGCAACAACACCAGTAACCGGGCCGAGTTGCGTACCGACCCGTTCGATCTGCCACTGACGATGCGTATCGGGCTGGCGGGCGAAGTATGGCAGCGCGATGGCTATCGCCTGACGCTGGCTGTCGATGCACTCAGCCCGAGCAACAGCAGCCAGTATCTCAACGTGGGGGTCGAACTGGGTTTGCTGGGCGATCTGGTGCTGTTGCGCGGAGGCTACAGCGAGCTGTTGCTGACCGACAGCGCACATACGTTCTCCCTGGGCGGCGGGCTGCGCTATCGGTTCGGCTCCTTCCATGTAACCTTTGACTACGCTTACGAGAGCTGGCGCTACTTCAATGGCGTCAATCGCTTTACGCTGATGGTTGGCTTCTGATCACCCCCCCAACAACCCCATAACCAAACCCGTGAAACTGCCATGGTAAGCGCTACCACAAAGCATGGTGGCCGCCTGGCGCTGCTGCTTCTGACAGCGGTGCTGATGGCTGGCCAGGCACTGGCGCAACGCACCGTCACGCTGCGCCTGAATACCGCTACGCTGCCCGATACAACGGGCATGGCCGACGGTCTCATTCAGGTACGCGGTCAGATCACGAACCAGAACTGGCCGTTTACCCTGCCCGATGGCAACGTCATCTCGTGGGACGATCAAACCACGCTCACACCCAGCAATGTCGGCGGGGACTACTGGGAGATCAGCTTCCAGATCCCCGACAATGAAGAGCTGCAGTTCAAGTTCTTCTCCACCCAGGCCGAAGCCACCGGCATCGGCGGCTGGGAAGATGGCAATAATCACGTACTGCCTGCGGGAACGGGCGACACGACGCTGGTGCTGCACTTTTTTGAAAAAGGAGGAGACTTCGCCTACGACTGGCGGCCCTGGGAGCCCAAGCCCGATACCGTGGCCGTCTGGTTCCGCGTTTACGTGAGCACCGAAGAAGGGGCGGCCGATGGCTACGATCCGAGCGACACAAGCATTGTGGTGGGGGTGCGGGGCGATCCCCTCAATGGAGCCGGCCCACTGGACTGGGGGATGACCAAGGTAATCCTGCAACGGGAGTCCACTGACCAGAACATGCCCGGCTATCACCTGTTCTCGGGCGTGGCCTATTATCCGGCCTCACTGGCGGGGACCGAGCAGCAGTACAAGTTCTTTATTGAACCCAACGGCTGGGAAGAAGGCAATCTGACCGGCAACCGGTCGTTCGTCATCCCCGACAGAGACACAACGCTGCACTGGGTCTACTATGGCGATACAAAGCCTGTGGACCTGCTGGGACAGCAGCGCGTAACGGCCCAGGTAATCTTCACCGTGGATATCGATCCGCTGGTGAATGCTGGACTGTTCGACAAGCAGCGAGGGGATACGATCATCGTACGGGGCGACTTCAACGGATGGGGCAACTGCTTGGACGCCGGGAATCCGGATGACTGCGCGTTGTTCGAGTCGGTCGATCCGACCCAGTACACGACCTCCATTCCGCTCACTTCCTTCCCGAACACAGAGTTCAACTACAAGTTTTATGTGGACTATGCGCCCGCGGACTGGCCGGAAGGCTGGGAGGAACCTCTGGATTACGGGGGCAGCAACCGCCGGTTCATTTTCACGGGCGACGATCCGTTGGACCTGGGTGTCCAGTTCTTCAATGATGTACGGGAGGGGAATGTAATTCCGCAGGGAACGCAGATTACTGTAACCTTCCAGGTGGACATGAGCCCGGCCCTGAATTTCCAGGTAAAGCGCCCCTTTGATCCGCAGAAGGACAGCGTCTACGTGAACTTTGAAGACCCGCTCTGGCGGCTGACGCAGGCTTTTCCGCTTGGCCTGAACGACCTGGAGCCGTTGTTGCTTTCGGACGAGGATGGCGACCTGATCTACACGGGTACGCTCACGGTCACCGGGCCTACTTACAATGGGATTGGCTTCCGCTATCGTTATGGCAATACCGTGGATGGCTTTGTCGATGAGGGCGACGGCGGCTTCGCACCGGGCCGTCGGCGCTATCAGTACATCATGCCCACGGCAGCGAAGAACTGGCCAACCGAGTACACGATGCCGCTGGTGCAGTTCCAGGAGAGCGGAGCGCTGCCGTTCGAGTGCAACCCGACCGCCGATGTGGCCTCGCTGCCGCAGGACGTGCAGGACCTCTGCTATCCGGCCGGCACCTCGCCCACGGCCGTTGAGCCGGTCGCTGGCGCTCGGCCTGAACGTTTCACCCTGAGTCGCAACTATCCGAATCCATTCTCGGATCGCACGACCTTCGAGTATACGCTGCCCGAAACGCAGCCGGTGCGCGTGCGCGTCTACGACCTGCTGGGACGCGTAGTGGCCACGCTGGTCGATGAGGTGCAGCCGGCTGGCACCTATCGGGTTACCTTCCGTGCCGATGGGCTCTCAAGCGGCATCTATGTCTACCGCCTGGAGACGCCTGCAGGTGTCTATGCACGTAAGATGATGATTGTCCGGTAAAAGCCGGTGCGCGACGCGGGCGGGGTCGGAGCCGCGTTTCCCATAGGTCCCATAGGTCCGGTAGCTCCGATCCCGCCCAATTTTTTGATATATGCCCGGACCAGCGTGTCTGCCTGCCGGGATAGGATCAGACCAACGCTCTCCCAGAAAAAATCGCATCCAGATGATGTGCCGGTGGTGTTTAGTTGCGCTGCTTTTTATGAACTGGACCGTCGTAGCCCGGGCCCAGGTGGTATGGACCGAACCTGCCGTGGTGCGGGTGGACCGGCCTGTAACGGTCTACTTCAATGCAAAGGAAGGGACCGGTGGACTGGCCGGCTATACAGGCGAGGTTTATGCGCATACCGGCGTTATTACGAACGAAAGCCGTACAGACACCGACTGGCGCTACGTCAAGGCGGACTGGGGAGAGAATCGGCCGGATATTCGCATGGAGCGGATCGGCGAAGACCTTTATCGTCTGTACATCGCTGACATCCGCGCCTACTATCAGGACTATTCCGGTACGCCACCTGCCGATGCATCCCCCTGGGATAATCTCTACGACGAGCAGATCTATAAGCTGGCCTTCGTTTTTCGGAATGCCGATGGTTCGCGGGAGGGGAAAGACGTAGGCGGCCGCGACATCTTCGTGGAGGTGGCCCCACCGGGGCTGGCGGTCGCATTTGTCTCGCCGGCCGTAACCCCGTTGCGTCCGCTGATTGCACCGCGCGACACCAGTATCGAGATCGTTGCGGTGGCTGATCCAGGCGGCACCGCGCTTACATCTTTCCGGCTGTTCATCGACAGTACGGAGGTGGCACAGACCACCAACGATACGCTTCGCTACACGCTGACGCTGGATACGCCCGGCCGTTACGATGTATGGGCTGTTGCCGCGAACGATCAGGGTGAGGCCGACACGGCTGCCTTCTATGCGGTGCGTAATCCCGCGATTGTCGACCAGCCGCGTCCACCCGGTATCGAAGACGGTATCACTTACGATTCGAACGATCCGACGCGGGTTACGCTGTCGCTCTACGCGCCGGGCAAATCGTTTGTTTATGTGATCGGTGATTTTACAGACTGGGAGGTTGATCCGGCCTACTTCATGAAGCGGGACGCACCGCGGCCAGATAGCGTTCACTGGTGGATTACCATCGAAGGACTCACACCCGGCCAGGAGTATGCCTTTCAGTATTTCATTGATGGTAAGCTGCGTCTGGCCGATCTCTTTGCGCACAAGGTACTGGACCCCTGGCATGACCCGTTCATCCCGAGCAGCACGTATCCCGACCTGAAGCCCTACCCGACCGGCAAGACCGAGGGCATTGTGGCGGTACTACAACCCGGCGCGCCCCGCTACACGTGGCAGGTAACTGACTTTGAGCGACCCCCGGCTCATGAGCTGGTCATCTATAAGCTGCTGGTGCGGGACTTTGTGGCTAGGCACGACTACGCCACGCTTATCGATACGCTCGACTACCTGGAACGCCTGGGTATCAATGCCATCGAGCTGATGCCCGTGGCCGAGTTCGATGGCAACATCAGCTGGGGATATAATCCGGCCTTCCATCTGGCGCCGGACAAATACTACGGGCCGGCCAGAGATCTCAAGCGCTTCATTGACGAATGCCATCGCCGGGGCATTGCCGTCATTCTTGACGTGGTCTACAATCACGCGACCGGCAATTCGCCGCTGGTGCAGCTATATGGTCCTACAGCGGATAATCCTTTCATCAACATTCCCGCTCGCCATCCCTTCAATGTGTTCTACGACCTGAACCACGAGCATCCCTACGTTCAGTACTGGCTCGACCGGGCCAACCGTTACTGGCTCGAAGAATTCCGGGTGGACGGGTTTCGCTTCGATCTTTCGAAAGGCTTCACGCAGCAGGACACCGACAACGATGTGGGTGCCTGGAGCGCTTACGACGCTTCGCGCATTCGGCTGCTCAAGCGCATGGCCGATGCCATCTGGACCGTGGATTCCACGGCTTACGTCATCCTGGAGCACTTTGCAGACAACCGGGAAGAGAAAGAACTGGCGATGCATGGGCAGGATCGCGGACGGGCCGGGATGCTGCTCTGGCATAACATGAACCGTGCCTTCAGCCAGAGCGTGATGGGCTATCTGAACGACCCGAATTTTTCCTCGGATCTGACCACGATTTACTATAAAAACCGCGGCTTTGCCACGCCTAACCTGGTCACTTACATGGAAAGCCACGACGAACAGTGGCTCATGTACCGGATGCGGGCTTATGGAGCCCGGCAGGGATCCTACGACGTGCGAAGCCTGCCAGTGGCACTGGATCGGATGAAACTGGCCGGCGCGTTTTTCTTCACGATACCGGGACCCAAAATGATCTGGCAGTTCGGCGAGTTGGGCTATGGCTACGGGGAGCGCGGTGAGCAGTGCCTGGAAGGGGCCGGCGATGTCTGTCCATCTATTGCCCCGGGGCGTACAGATCCCAAGCCTATCCGCTGGGACTACCGTAGCGATCCACTGCGGATGAAGCTGTACAGGACGTGGGCCGAGTTGCTCAAGCTTCGACGCAAACATGCCGTATTTCGGAGTCCGGACACCCGGGTGCGCATGCGGTTGCAGCATGGCGTGCCAGGGCGCTGGATCTCGCTCACGCATCCAGAGCTGAGCGTTGTGGTTGTGGGCAACTTCGGGCTGGCACCGCTGGTGGTCACGCCCACATTCCCACAGACAGGCATCTGGTACGATTACTTTAACGGGGATTCGGTGAGGGTCGATGATCCGGAGACAACGGGCATTGAGCTGTTGCCCGGCGAGTTCCGACTGTACACGAGCCGTTATATCGGACAGGCCGAGCCCGGGCTGATCACTGTAGCGGCCGAGCCGGCTGATCCGTCTGTTTTTCCCGTGCGCGTGAAGCTGGAGGCCCCTTTCCCGAACCCGTTCCGGAAAACCGTTACGCTGACCTACAGGCTGTCGAAGCCGGGGCAGGTGAAGCTGGCCGTCTATGATCTGCTGGGCCGTCGCATTGCCACGCTGGTAGACGAAGTGCAGCCAGCCGGTCAGCATAGGGTTACGTGGACACCCAAAGGGCTGGCAGCCGGCCTGTACCTGGTACGGCTCGAAACAGCCGATCGCCTGGAGACGCAACCGGTGTGGTTTGCGCCTGAATAAACCATGCTGGCCGTTGCCATAGCCTGCTAACGGAATCGTACAGCATAAAATCCAAAAACGCCAAAAAAGCGTGTATTATGCTTCGTCTCTTATTGCTGATGATACTGCTGGCCGGATGTGCCTCCGAGCGCCCTTCCGGTCCTCATGTGCCCGACTGGGCCGCCGATGCTGTCTGGTACCAGATTTTTCCTGAACGTTTCTGGAATGGGGATACCTCGAACGACCCCACACGGGCTTCCCTGGAGTATCCACCAGCATTGCCCGAAGCGCCGCTGTCCTGGCGCCTTTCACCATGGACGGGCGACTGGTACGCGCGTGACGATTGGGAACGGGAGATGGGCGATGATTTTTACGAAAGTTATGCCGTCTTTCATCGACGCTATGGAGGCGATCTGCAGGGTGTGATTGATCGGCTTGACTATCTGCAGGAGCTGGGCATCACGGCGATCTACTTCAACCCCGTTTTCTATGCCCGCTCACTTCATAAATATGATGGCAACACTTACCATCACATTGATCCGTACTTTGGCCCTGATCCAGAAGGAGACCTGGCCCTCATGGCACAGGAAACCGAAGATCCGAACACCTGGCACTGGACGGCGGCCGATAGCCTGTTTCTGCGGTTGATTCAGGAAGCTCATGCCCGAGGTATCCGCGTGATCCTGGATGGGGTGTTTAACCACACAGGCCGCGACTTTTTTGCGTTTGCCGACCTGCGTCGGCGCCAGCAAGACTCGCCCTATAAGGACTGGTACATCGTCTATCGCTTTGATGACCCGACCACGCCCGACACGAACGAGTTCGATTATGAAGGGTGGTGGGGCGTCAAGACGCTTCCCGTCTTTGCCGACAACGAAGACGGCACCGACCTGCATCCAGGCCCCAAACGCTACATCTTCCATGCGACGGCCCGCTGGATGGATCCCGATGGTGATGGCGATCCGTCGGATGGTATCGACGGTTGGCGGCTGGACGTGACGAACGAGGTTCCCGTGGGTTTCTGGGCTGACTGGAATGCCTACGTACGGGAGCTGAATCCGAACGCCTACACGGTCACCGAACTCTGGCAGGATGCCAGCGAAATGATCGTGCAGGGAGGCTTTTCAGCCACCATGAACTATTTCGCCTTTGCCTTCCCGGTCAAGGCCTTTCTGATTGATTTTGGGCTGGATGCCTCCGCATTTGCCCGCCTGCTTGAGGAGCGGCGCAGTCGGTATCCGCGTGCTGTACAATATGCCATGCAGAATCTGATCGATTCGCACGATACGGATCGGCTGGCTTCGATGATCGTCAACCGGGATCCTGCCGATGTCGAACGGGAGCAGTTCGGATATGACCGGGACAATTCTCCCCGCCACAATCCAGCCTATGACGTGCAGGCACCAGACAGCATCGATCGGGCTATTCAGCGGCTGGTAGCCCTTTTCCAGATGACGTATGTGGGCGCCCCGATGATCTACTATGGTACGGAGGCCGGTATGTGGGGCGCCGACGACCCGGACGACCGAAAGCCCATGGTCTGGCCCGAGTTACGCTACGCGGATGAAACGTCCGATCCGCTGGGCCGGCCACGTCGACCCGATCCGGTACGGTTCGACAGTACGCTATTCCGTTTCTACCAGCAGCTCATTGCGCTGCGGAAGCAATCGGCTGCGCTGCGTCGCGGAACGTTCGAGGTGCTGGCTACTGAAGGTGGGCTGTTTGCGTTTCGCCGGACGCTGAACGACGAGCAGGTCGTGGTGGTGCTCAATCGGGAAGAGACTGCACGGGAAGTTGCGCTGTCACTATCTGAGGCGGCCCGTTTCCGGGTGCAGCTGGCCACGGTATCCAATGGCTATGTGATAACGCCGGCAGTCGATACGCTTCACCTGACGTTGCCACCACTAAGCGGGCTGGTCCTGGCACGTTGAAGATAGCGCTGGACAACGCCGGCTTCGATGGATAGGCTCCGTATCCTTTCCCGGAGGCAGTTTCAGGGGCTGCGGGTTGCCAGACGCGTACGCCCGTAGTGCTGTCAAGGGAGTTCTTCCCTCCCTCTGGGGAGGAGTTAATCCGCCAGCTTTGCGTTAGCCATAGTATACAGCTCGGAAGACATCTCCGCAGGCCCTCCAGGCCAGCTCCCCCTTGCAGGGGGAGCGAAGCTTCCGGTTTCTGGATCATTGTCAGACTGGTATGGCCGCTGGAGAACAGGCTTTTACGCACAGCTCAGCGCATGTATACTCACAGCAGGGGAGGGGGACAGAGGCGGCACAACGCTGCCCATGATTGCCAACGTTTCGAAGGTTAGCTGGTTGGCTTTTCAGGACTGACTCTTCTGAAAAAGCGTGCGCGGCAGTGGCTGTGGGCAGTTGTGTGCACTTCGCTCGGCCGAGATGGAAGTCAGCTTTCCACCTGAGAATGGACATTACGGTTGAGATATTGCAACAGGCGTTCGGCTTCCCGGTGGTGGTGAAGTGTTTGAGCTGGATCAGGCGGCGTAGGTGCGTAGCAGGCCGCTTCACAGGCAGCCAGCAGGTGCCGTAGACGGGTTACGACTGCTTCGGGAAGACCGCGCTGGCGCAGGCGTTCGCATAGCCGGGTATGCGTCAGGCCACGCACATCTTCCTCCAGGTAGCGTCCGGCCGCCAGCCGCAATGTCGCTTCCAGGCGTCGATAGAACAGACGTGGTTTCAGCGTAGCCGGTGGTAAGGTTTCGGAGCGGATCAATATGGGCCGATCACGTCGGTCGAGCTGTTGACGTCGGTGTAGCCAGAGTAGCAGGGCAAGCAGCAGCAAGCCACCACCGACATACGGAAGCAGCCGGAGGGCTCGGAGAAATGGGGGACGGGAGGTGATAGGAGGGAGTGTCGCCTCTGAGGTGGCAGGGGCAACGGGCGCCGGATGTACCACCAGTGCGGGAAGCGGGGCTGTCAGCGAGCGGTAAACGCCACCTTCTGGATCGAAATAGGCGAAACGGATGGGCGGCAGGGAAAAACGTCCGGTCCGGCGGGGCACAAGCACATAGGTCAGCGTACGGGTGCCGGTCAGGCGGGTGCCCCTGCGGTTGAGCGTCAGCGCGTCGTTCGTGAGGTAACGCGTAAAGCTGGTATCTACATCGGGTCGAGGTACGGTCAGTGTGGGCAGGTTGCCTGTACCTGAGAGTTGGAGCGTGACAGTTACCGGATCGCCGGCCGTGACTTCGGTCGGGGTGACTTCGACTTCCAGGCGAAATTGGCCTACGGCGTCGACGAAGTCGGGGGGTGCGTTGCCAGGGAGGGGCCGTACCGAAACGGTGAGGGCTGGGGCGCTCACGCGTCGGGGTTCACTCTGGGTTGGCTGTAGTAGCGTTGCAAAAGGATCCAGCGGATCCGGTCGCAGGGAGACTTCGCTTTCTACGGTAAGCGGATCGATATGCAGCGTGCCACTACGCGTAGGAAACAGGGCGATGCGCTGTAGCACGAAGGTGTAGTAAGCCGTGCCGTGGCGCAGTACGCGTTCGGGCAACGGGCGATCTTCGACGTCCAGCGTTTCGCGCCAGAATCCTTCTGTTTCCCAGGAGCCTACCAGACGATTACGCCAGACCTGCAGGCCTTCTCGAAAGAATAACCGGTATTCCAGTACGGTTTGCTGGTGTTCATAGGGCGTAGTGGGTTGCAGGGTGGCTTCGATGAACAGATCGGGTGCCGGAGAGGGGTCTGGCGTGGCCGTGGCGGGTGGGGCTGTGGGCGCGTTGTAAACGGTCAACTCAATGGGCGCTGTGCTCAGTGTCTGATCGCCCACCTGCAGCCGAAAGGCACCGATGCGGGCTTTTCCAGGACGCACCGGACGAAAGCGCCAGCTGTACCGGATACGTTGCTGGATACGTCCGCCGGTCAGAGAATACTGCCGGTGTACGGTAGGCATCGGATAGACAAGTGCCAGCCCTTCGGTGGGAGGAGGCTCTGGCATACGCAACGCATTGGGAAGGGAGCCGATCACTTCGACGGTATAAACGACCGTTTCCCGCAGGCCAATCTGGGTACGGCTGACCCGGGCCTGAATTTCCACGGTCCAGCGCTGCCCGATCACCGGAACCGTCCACAGACTTAGCACCAGTATCAGAAAACACCTGCACCGCATACCACCTCACCAGTCTTTTGCGACTTTGCGGGGAGAGGTCGGTAGTCGAAGTGCTCGCCGGAGGGCTTCTCGTTCCTGACGTTGTAAGGCGTCCAGCAGTCGGGCAACCATTTCGGGCGAAAGCGGTGTGGAGGTGTCGGATATGCGAGGGGCAACGGAAGGTGAAGATTGCCGGGGAGTATTGCTTTCGGAGGAAGGGCGATCAGTGTCCTTGCGCTGGCTATTGTCTGGCATGTCTGGCGATTGTTGGCCTGCAGCGTTCCGCGTGTCGGCTCCGTCCGGATTGTTCGATGCGCCGTGGTTGGATGAGACCGGTGGTGGATTGGAGGATGGTAGATGTCGCAGTATGTATTCGTAGTTGAAGCGAGCGTCTTCAAAGTCTGGAGCAGCCAGCAGGGCCGTACGGTAGTAGTGGAGTGCCGCTTGCAGGTCGCCTTCGGCGAAGGCCGCATTACCGGCGTTGTAGGCGGCGCGTGCCCGTTCGGTGTTATTGGGAGCCATGCGCAGCGCTGCGTCAAAAGCAGCGCGGGCGGCGCCTGCTTCGTTCAGGTGTAGCAGGGCAGCGCCCAGATTGTGTTGAAGCCCGAAACGCACGGTAGGATTTTGCGTCAGGAGCAATCCCTGTCGGTAGAATTCAGCCGCTTCGGCATAGCGTCCGGCGTGGTAGGCTGCGTTGCCGCGGCGCCCCTGGCGGACGCCGTTGTCCGAAGAGAAGAGCAACAACAGCGTAAGACCCAGCAGTAAGCGCACCATTTCAGGCAGGCTGGAGTGTTTGACGGCGTTCGGGCAGCAGTGCTTCGAGCGTCAGCAACAGCAGCGCCAGTGCCAGCGGCCACTGATAACGTTCGGCATAGGTTTCGAACGTCTCGGTGGCGATCAGGGTTCGGGAGAATCCGTCCAGTTGTTCCAGCAGGGCCGGCACTACGTGATCGGTGCGCCCGAGGTGCAGATACCTTCCCGATCCGGCCAGGGCCTGCAACGTGGCTGGTTCCAGACGGGTGTACACAACCCGACCGGCCGCATCACGCTTGACGCCGGCGCGGCGGCCATCCCGGTAGATCGGGATAGGGGTCCCTTCGGATTCGCCTACGCCAAGGGCCAGTCGTTCAATACCAGCCTCTTGTAGCTTGCGGAGGGCCTGTTCGAACCCTTCGGCGTGATTTTCACCGTCGGAGACGACCAGCAGCACGCGGCTGCGTGGCGTTTCGTCTGGCTTTTGAGCTTCAAAGGCCTGCAGGGCCACCTGGATCATGCGGACATAGTCCGTACCCGGCGTTGGAATCAGCGACGGATCGGCCATGTCCAGAAACAGCCGTACGGCACCATAATCTGTAGTCAGCGGGCACTGCAGGAAAGCGTCGCCAGCAAACAGGATTAATCCGACCCGATCGCCTTCCAGCCGATCAAGCAGGCGATACAGCTCATAGCGGGCACGGGTCAGTCGATTGGGGGCTACGTCTTCCGCCAGCATCGAAGACGATACGTCCAGCGCAATCAACAGGTCGAGGCCTCGGTGCTCTGCCTGGCGTAGTTGCAGGCCCATACGGGGGCCGGCGAGGGCCAGCCCGAGCAGGGCAATGGCTGTCAGAAGCAACGCGGCACGCAACCGGGCGCGACCGGGAGCCGATGCAATCAGCTGCGCAATAAGCCCGGGATCGCCCAGGCGCTGCAGATCGCGCTGCCGACGACGTGATGCCCACCATAGCAGCAGTGCCGTGCCGGGCACGGCGACCAGCGTCCAGAGTCCTTCAGGATGGAGCCAGTGCAGCTTCATGTGACCACCAGACGACGTAGCCGGGTATTGCGCAGCACAACTTCCAGCAGCATTAACAGCAGGGCAGGTACCAGAAAGATTGCGAAACGCTCCCGGACGGTTTCATATCGGGTGACCGCCACCGGGCTTTTCTCCAGCCGATCAATTTCGGCGTAGATAGCCTGAAGCGTTCGGGCGTCGGTGGCCCGGAAGTAACGCCCTCCGGTTTTCTCGGCCACCTTCCGCATCATCGTCTCGTCGATCTCTACAGGAACGGGTTGCCGCTGCGTGCCAAACGGCGTCTGCACCGGGTAAGGGGCTTCGCCGTGACCGCTGAGCCCGATTGTGTAAATGCGGATACCGATCTGTCGCGCCAGCTCGGCCGCTGTGAGTGGGTCAATCTCGCCCCGGTTGTTCTGACCATCGGTCAGCAGGATGATCACTTTGCTACGGGCTTCCGAGTTTTTGAGCCGATTGATCGCAGTAGCGATAGCAGTCCCGATGGCTGTGCCATCCTCGAGACGGCCAACTTGCAGGCGTTTCAGGATGGTTTGAAGAAAACGATAGTCCAGCGTGGGGGGCACCTGCGTGAAGGCCTGTCCGGCAAAAACCACGAGCCCGATACGATCAGCCTGGCGTCCCTGGATAAATTGTATGGCTGTGCGACGCGCTACCTCGAAACGACTGGGCGAAAAGTCCTGTGCAAGCATTGATGACGATAGATCGAGCACAAGCATCAGGTCACGCCCTTCGATCGTGCGCTCCTCGAAGACGTATCGCTCCTGAGGTCGAGCCAGTGCCAGAATGCCCAGCGCCAGCGCAATCAGACGCAATGCAAAGGGAAGCCCCCGCAGGCGACTCCAGAACGTTCGAGGGGCTTCCCGAAGGGGATGAATGCTACTGTAGCGCAGATCGCCCCCGGCGCGGCGATGTTGCCACCAACGTATACCGATCAGTACAGGCAGCAGGGCCAGGAGCCCCAGCCACCAAGGTGCCGCAAAGGTCATGCAGGCTTACTCCCGTCGTCCCGTCCAGAGAAGGTCTCACGAAGGACGGGCCGGTGGGTTTCAGCGGAGCACCACAAAGGTACGTTGTGCCCGTAAACGGCCAGCCTCCAACCGCACCAGATACAACCCCGAAGGTAGCTCATGCACCGGCACCACCACCCGATGCACTCCCGCCCTCTGCTGCCGATCCCGAAACACCCAGAGCGTCTGCCCCAGCACATTGTAAATAACCAACCGCACCGAAGACGGCTCCGCAAGCGCATAAGCAATCGTAATCTGTCGAGTAGCCGGATTGGGATAGGGTGGCTCCAGCCGGAACGACTGGGGCCGCTGCACCGGTTGCGTAGCAGTCGCCCGGGCGATCTCCAGCACATAGTCTTCTACTTCCCCATCACCGGCAATGCCCCAGAACGAAAGACTATCCTCCGAGGAAATGCGGAAGCGGGCATAGGTGCGCCCGAGAGCTGCCGAATCCGGCACATGGAACTGCAGCTGATGCGTACCGCTGCTGAGCAACGTGTCGACGATCACATGCTCGAGTGAATCGGCCCAGTCGTGGTCCTGGTTGAAGTCGACCCAGGCGTTCAGGTAGCCCTGGCTGCCACTGACCGTGACCGTTACGGTGGCCCACTGGCCGGGCGTGACCGAGCCGGGCAGTTGCACGCCATCCTCATCGTTACCGTCGCCCTGGGCCAGCGAGTCGGGTTGGCCGTCCCACTCCGGGTCGATCAGGTCGCCCAGCCAGAGATTGCCGATGATGTGGCCGGCGGCGGGGTAGCGCTGGTTGGCCAGTAGGGTGGGATAGCCAGAAGCCGCCGCACTGTCGGGCGCATCGCCAAAGTCAATGAAAGGCTGCTGGGGAACGGCGCGGATTTCCACCATATAGTCTTCGACCTCTCCGTCAAAGGCAATCCCTGTGGGCGCGGTGATAGAGCCTCCTACCGTGGTAAAGCGTACCCGCATGAACGTATAGCTTAGACTGGCATCTGCAGGCACCGTAAACTTGACGCGTGCCAGTGGAACGCCCGTAGACACAAACTGGTCACGCACGACGTACTCACCGGCATCATCCCAGTCTCCATCTCGATTAAAGTCCACCCAGACGTGCAGGTAGCCGCCTACGGAATTAAGGGTGCTGATCTCTACCGGATATCCTGCATAGAAGATGGGTAGTGGTTGCGTCCACAGGGTAGGAGGAGCGCCCTGGGGTAGGAGCACCGGCACATGGAAGAGAATGCCGTCGTCATCGTCGCGAGGATCATCGAAGTCATCCCCATCGGCCACGAGGCTTTCTCGGCCATCGGCCTCCAAGTCAATCCAGCGGCCCAGGCGGACGTTGAAGATACCGGCATGCCGGGCCCCGTCGTTTTTCAGTGTGGTGGGATAGCCGAAAGGAATGGGAAGCTGGGAGGGGCTCGTCTCCGGGGCATCGCCAAAATCAAGCCCGGTCGTAACGTCCACAGAGACAGAATCTACCTCTACAATTTCAAACTCCGAGGTATTCCCCTCGGCGTCTGTCGCCGTAAGGGCCAGCCAATCGCCCTTCAGTACACCCAGATTCGCTGCCTTCCCCAGGGTCACCCGTACATCTGTTCTTGCAGAGGCTTGCGGATAGGTCAACGTTGTAAGAAACCGGCTGGTCGGATCTAAAGCTGCTCCCAGAAGTTTCTCGGCAGTGAAAACCTCGACGCTCAGCGGATATGTTGCATGGTTGGAATCACTATCGACCCGATAAAGCAAGACCAGATCCCCATTCCAATCAATATAGGCAGCCAGATTCTCCGGCGTGTTCTGTAGCTTATTAGCCCCCCTATCTACATCATTATCGTCGTTTATAGGTGGGCCACTATCATACTCCAGATCAATTGCGTTACACCAACCTATGGGTATAAACTGGCAGAATCCATCAAATACCGTCTGGCTAATTCGATTACTTCGTGCTTGCTTGGTCGTATCCGTCTCTACAATAGCAATGCCGGCCTCAGTAAAATCGAAAACAAGGTTCTTCAGAAAATCATTGTGCGAGCTATTTTCAACATATATGCCGGCTTCTGACGTGTTAAACCCATCAATAGCATTGTTCTCAAAACGATTGGAATCTGCCTGCGCAACCACCTCCACGGCATTGACTCCGGGAAGTGCCGACATCAGATTGTTCCCCTCTTTCGCATAATACGCTCCCCCAACGGTTGCCTTCTGCGTACCTTCCAGCTTCAAGGCGCCCAGCTTGTTGCTGATGCGCTGCTGCCAGGTCAGGTTTATAGGTGTTGGCGGGCCAATAATTACTCCTCCACCTCCTCGCCAGTTGTTGTTGGCCGGCTTCAACTCTCCAATCCCATTAGCCTGGATGGTGACCTTTCTAAAGTTTTTCAAATACACGCCCCATCCTCCGTTGGAGACAATCTCGTTACCCTTAATGACGACCTCGGAGACCTGAGCCTCTCCCCGGATTCCATCTCCCCCGTTAGTCCCGATGATATTCCGACGTATTTCGGATTGATCTCCGGAGTTTATTTGAATACCATGATCGCCGTTGCTCAGCGGATCCAATCGCTTGGCCAGCAGATCTACGGTACGAGCTACCCCGATCAGGTTCGTGTCGATGACCGTGGCCCGACTTTCGGCGTTGAGCTGTCCCGAAATCCAGATGCCGCGTCCCAGATTGCCCGAGATGATGTTTTCCATAATCCAGTTTGCCGCGCCGGCCAGCGAGATGCACAGGCCTTCGCTGTTGGGAAGCGGCTGCACGCCGCGGGTATCCGTGCCAATGTAGTTCTTCTGGACGCCATTTCCGGCCGCGCCGTTGGAAATATCGACCCCGGCCCCGGCACAGCTTGTGGATGAGAAATCCGGGTCCAGATTCCCCGAGATCAGGTTGTTGACAATGATATTTTCGACGGTGCCATTGCCTGAAAGAGATACGCCGTACCTTGAGTTATACAGCGATTGCGTTCCGGAGGCGTCGGTGCCGATCAGATTGTGCTCGACCACGTTGTTGGTCGAGCTGTTTTCGATGCGAACGCCGCCTCCGCGGTTAGCGATGCCGTTTCCGGAGATGAGATTGCGATCGGCAGCGTTGGGGCCGCCTATGTAATTGCCCGAGCTTGCGGTAATGCGGATGCCATCACCATGGTTGGGGGCGCGCGTCTGACCTGTCGGGTTGGTTCCAATGTAGTTGCCCACAATGCGATGGCCGCCGCCACCATCAATGAGAATGCCCTCACCGCGGAACCTGTTAATCACCAGTCCTCGAATAACGCTTCCCTGATGGTTCTTCAATACCAGGCCCGGACTGGCATTGGTACCGTCCAGTTCAATTTTGATCGCTGCGTTCAGGCTTTCTTTGGAGGTGTCGCTGGCTGCGATCGTGTTAGGTTGGGCTCCTGGTTGCGTGTAGCCATCGATTGTCACCTGCTCGGTGATTTCCGGAAGCTGCGAACCCGGACGGATGGTCCACACGCCGTTAGCGTAGCCGGGATCGCTGGTGGGGATGTCAAATGCTATGAAGTCGGGACCTGAACTGGCATTCGCCTCTTCGATTGCTGCTCTGAGCGTGCACTCCGCCTCAGGATTGCCATTACGATAGATGACACCGCCTGTGTTGCATTCCCCATCGCCAGGATTCTGGTCACTGCGGTCGCCTGTGGAGTTGACCACATCCCGGGGCAGCGGCAGCACCAGAACAAGAGAGTTCGCCGAATAGACTGGTACCAATACCAACCCTCCCCCAAGATCCAACCCTTCATGAACTTGGAAACGCCCCTGGATTCCATCTGAAGCAATAAGAACTTCAAACGTATCCCCGAGCTGGGGGCGGAAGGAAGTGGGAAAACTGACTTTCAGCGTGTCGTCTAGAATCGCCTCTTTCACCACCAGCTGGTCAATGGAGTCGGGGGCCTGTCCCATGATGTCTATTTCTACAGTGCCATCGTTGACAAACTGGCCGTCGATCTCCAGTGTACCGGTAATTTCAAGAATCCCTCCGTCATTCTCCACTTTAATGGAAGAAGGCGCACGTTTGAGGAGACGCGCATTCACAGCTTCCAGTTTGCCTCTGAGTCTTCTATCCTGCGATGCTCTTATCCAAAAACTTGCGTTCCAAGTCTTCAAACCGTCACTCCCTATAATAACCAGGGCTGCCATGGATTCAAGGACCACGGTGTGGCTGAGTCCGCTTACGGATCCCTCAAACTCGATTCTCCCCCCACCTGTCCAGATGGTTTCTGCTGGCTTTCCAGCGCCAATATCTCTGTGAATACCAACACCAAAACCAGGATCTATGTCTTTGAAAATGAGGATAGCGCCTTTGTTGACATTCAAATAGCCTCCCTCCCAGTCCGCGGCATATTGAATGACAAGAATCCCTTGCTTCACCAGAAGGGTGCCGCCGTTATAATTGCGGAACCGAGTGAACCAGACTTCACTAAAAAAATCTTTAGAGATTGTCCCCCAGTTGCTGATCTCTCCTGTAGATGTGCGGGATGAGTCACCGTAGATTTTAAGAGTTCCTTTATTCCAGAACCCGGTTATATCACCCTGATCCCATTCTATGCGACCCGACGGGGCGTTATAGTAGAGAGCGACTGGTGGGGCAGTTCTGCTATGGCGCAGCGTAATGACCCCCTCGTTTCGACTCAAAGTCGTGTCGTAACTGCTGAAATCCAACCGGCCTGTCTGCTCTGCAAGAATCCACCCCTTATTAACTACCTCTAACTCCGCCTCCCCGGAATGCCTACAGAATACGGATGCTATTTTTTCAATTACACTTCGTCTCATTAATAGTCGTCCTGATGAATGTTCAATCCAAGCATTGTCTTGGATAATAAGGCCTTCAAGGTAGGTGAGCTGAGAGGTGCTGGATGAGGAGCCACTCTGCACCGTAAGCGTATTCACACGCACAATAGTTCCGGTACCGGGATAGGCACCAAATGCAGTTTCACGGTCCGGGTGTGTTTTAATGATGAGCTGATTGACAAAGGAGGAATCCCTCACGGTAGGACCATCTCCGTAAAGAACACTCTCTGTTCCAGAGACAATCAGCGTGCCTTCGACATAAAGACTTTTGAGGTCCGTGTTGCCCTGTAGAGCACCGATCTCCACGATGGCGTCCCACTGGGGAATGACTACCTCATCGTTCCTAGAGGGTACTTCCCCGATGTCCCAGTTGTTGGGATCGAACCAGGATTGTCCATCACCGCCTCCAGTCCAGGTGACCACTCTGCCCTGCGATAGGGTCGAGGTCACAGGGCCTAGGGTAAGCAGACCAAGTAGGAGTAGGCGCGGTATCATTGTGTTAGCTGAACCTATCATGGTCGCCTCCATGATCAGTTGGAATCTATGCGCATTATTTCAGCAAGATGATCTTTCTAATGCGGGCTACATCGCCTGTTTGTAGTCTGAGGAAATAGACGCCACCGGGAAGGTGCCGGGCGTCAAAGCGTGTGGTATAGGTGCCGGCGCGCTTCCATGCATCTTCCAGACGGGCCACAACTTGC